>JAEZNF010000178.1 GCA_023441845.1 Bacillota bacterium
GACTTGTACACATATATACGGGAAACGGAAAAGGTAAAACAACTGCCTCAATCGGGTTGGGTGTGAGAGCTTGCGGGTCAGGGCTGAAGGTTCTTATGGTCCAGTTTTTAAAAAGCACCCCTACAAGTGAATTGAAATCTCTTATAAAGCTTGCCCCTGAATTCGAGTTATTAAGAACCGAAGAAATAAAGGGCTTTATTTGGAACATGAATGAAGAAGAAAGGGCAGCAGCAGGAAAAGTCATACAGAAAACTTTTAAATATGCCGTAGAATCCGCTTTTAAATGCCGGTATGATATGCTGATACTCGATGAAATAATGGCCTCAATTTCCAATGGCTTTCTCAGTGCCAAAGATGTTGTTGATTTCATTATAAGCAAACCTGAATCTCTTGAGGTAGTAATGACCGGAAGGAATGCACCGGCAGAGCTTATAAATCTGGCAGATTATGTTTCGGAAATAAATGAAGCCAAGCATCCCTTCAATAAGGGAATAAACGCACGAAAAGGAATAGAATTTTAAAAAGTACAGCAGCGATAGAAATATCTTCCGCTGCTGTATTAGTTGTATTAAATTTTCTTTTGTATTTATGCTGACAATTTCACATCAAAGTTACCTACATTTGATACCATCCTTCTTGACAGTACTAAAAACGTTATAATTGCCATTATAATTGCAAGCAAACCAATTTGCGTTATGGGTCTTCTTAAATCAGAAATCTGATTACCGATAATTTTTTTGTCAATCCCTATAAACCACATACCAATAACTTTGCCGTTGCTATCCTTGAGTGGTGTATATTTTGTCACGCAGCGTTTATCTGCCTCAACAGTTTCTCCTATATATTCCTTGCCGTCTTTTAAAACAGTCTCTATAACTTCATTAGACGCCCCGGTTCCTATAGGTCTTGTCCCAGCCCTTTTTATATTTGTTGAAACCCTTTTACTGTTCATAAAAACAGTTGAAAGAAGTCCTGTATCGGAACCAATTCTATCTACTATTTCGGAGTTATCATTTAAAGAAATTGTGCCTTTGAAAAGCTTGTTATCCTGAATTGACCAATCTCCCTTATATTTCTCATTAACTAGCATATACCCCAATACCGAACTTACATTCAGCCTATCCTTAATATCATTATCTATAAGCTTATTAACAACATTGCCGATCGTGAAACCCTGTATGGTCACCCAAATCACAACAAATGTACCTATAAGGAATACTGACATTACCATAACCTTTTGTTGTGCTTTATTGCTGTCTGAATCAGATCCAAGGAATGAAACCTTAAGTGTATCTATATCTTTAAGATATTTTTTTGAATAAATCATTAATAGCAGACAGCCAAGTATACCACATATTGAGGAAATAACAATTATCGAAACACTCATTTGCAATATTTTATTATCCTGACCGCCTATATAGCTTTTAGGTATACCGACAGACCATATTCCAATCGTTTTTCCCTCGCTGTCTTTTATAGGAACATATTTTACATTATATTTTCCGTCAAGTATATTTTCTGTTCCTTTGTAAACAACACCTTTTTTTAAAACACTTTCAGCCACCTCATCTGACGCCCTGAGTCCGACCGTTCTTCTCCCATCTTTATCCTGTATGCTTGTCGCCACTCTTTCATCGCCAAGATATACGGTTGCAAACGAACCGGTCTTTTCATTAATCGCATCTACAACTTCAAAATTGTTGTTTAGCGAGGTTTCCCCTATAAACAGCTTACCGTCTTTCACATTCCAATCACCATCATATTTACTTTTGATGATATCCATCCCCAGGTTCGAAATACAATCCAATTTTGCCGATTCGTTTTCCTCTACTAAATTATTAATGTTGCTATTTGTGACAATAAAAACCGTGACCGTAAACAGTGCAATGAGAAGGATAGATACCCTCATCAGCTTACGTTTTAGCTTAACCTTCTTTCCCATGTTCAAATTCCCCCTAAAATATTTTTGTATTTAAAATATAAAACAATTCAAGGCTATTAAATTACAAAACTAACATTATACTATGTTATAGTTTATAATTTTGCAATATGATTGTAAAATTTTAATAAAAATTTTATAGAATTTTACAGAATCATTAGAGTTTCAAGTTCATATGTCGAATAAAATGGTTTTCATGAAGAAACAAATAAAAGAATTGAAGAAGCAAAAACAGAATGGACACCGTATATTGATATTCTTTTAGAATAGAATGGGGAATAAAATATTGGAGTATTTAATAAAAACATGGGGGCCATCATTTTATATGAAACCCCCTGGTTTTTGCCGGATCTCTCTACGGCATATGGTAACTATATGTTTCGAGAAAACATTTCACATTACTAATTCTATTTTTTTGCTAAATCATATACCTTGATCCACCTGTTTAATTCTCAGGTTCAACCCTGTTTAGCGACAATGCATACCATGAATAAGGCAAACTAAAACGTTCTATATCACTCATGGATTTAAGACTTACTGACACATTCATTATACCGCTAAACCTCGAATCCATATTCTCTACCAGCCAAATACGTTTCTTACCCTTTATAAAGGAATCTACATCATATCCGTTTGAGCCTGACGGACCGAATGCATCATAACCGCTGAATCCCATGAATCCCGGTTCGTAATATAAATAGCTTTTTTGTTCCGGAAAATAATAGCAAAATGTCCCAAAAGTATGCTCGTCGGTATGAACAAAGATATCATCAGGCTTCATATTGTCTTTCATATACTCAACTACCTCTTTCATAGGACCGTTAAGGCGTTCTGTCTTTATAAATATTATTTGCGGTATGGACAGTCCAAGGATTATAACGCAAATAGCAATTATAAGCGGCTTTTTCTTTAAAAGCGAAATACCGTATGCCATAGAAAGAAGCAGCAGTCCAATAACAGGCATACAATACCGTTCTACGAATACCGGCCTTACTATGTAAGATGCTGTTATTCCGCCCAGTAAAGTCAATATATATACCAAAAATGCCAGAAGGGCAGCTTTACCATCTGCAAAGCGTTTTACACCTGCACGTACAATTCCGAAAATGACCAGAATAAACATTATGCCGGAAGCAATAACCGCAAGATATGTCATATATAAATGAGGCATACTGGCAAATTTGTTTTGGAACGGATAAACAATTGCAGAGATAATTGTCATTACGTTGACAGATGGTATCCAAAAATTCTTTTTTACTCTTGAAGCCTGATCTATCAGTACAATAACCCATGGTAAATAACATAGTACCAAAATACCTGCTGTCAAAAAGAATTTCTTAAGCTCGCTTCTTTTCTTAATAACCAGAAATGCGAATATAATTACATTCAAAATAGCTACGGCAAGTAGAGCGTAGTAATGCGTATATGCTGATAGGACGGTAAGAAGCCCAAATCTAAACCAGTCGGATTTATTGCCCTGCGTTACTGCGAGATGCGCGTAAAGAACACATCCTGTTACAAGAAATGCCGCCCATGTATACATCCTGGTTTCCTGCCCCATAGACAGGCTGATGGGAACAGCAAGCACAATAAACGTGAAAATCAACCCGGTTGTTTTGCTGAAAACCCTTTTTACAGGACCTGCCCCTAAAGCTGCCAGAGCCACAGCTCCAAGAGCCGAAAATAGCCTCAGCACGAATTCAGAATTGCCAAATACAGAGCAAAAAAGCTTTAGTACAATAAAGTATAGCGGCGGATGGCTGTCTTTTGCAAGAATATTTATTATGTCAGGTACAGAATGGTTTATTAAGACCGCTGAATAAGATTCATCAAACCAAAGACTTTCATGCGAATTTCCCATCGCAAGGTTAATAAAGCCCCCAATTAGCAGAACACTCCAACAAATACCAAACTTTAAATCCGGTTTACTTAATTTTAATTTTGTCCACATATAATCCCCCCATTCTTTTTGTATATCATTTGCATTATAGACTAAATCGTGTTTTCATTATCACTTATTCCTGCTATTAAAAACAGTAGGTTTTCTTCGGAAATTAAGTGGCTTTTTTTCACTTGATGTGTAAATATACGGCTTTTTTGTTAATATACAAATATATATAGCCCGGGATTTTTTCCATGCAAAAAAAATAATTCTCAAATCCTATTTAAATATAGCAATAAAAGTAGTATACTATTTATATTGTTATGATAAATGAACATAGTCTTTCTTATTTAATATAAATTCAATAATCATCATAATTATTTTGTCCAAAAGCATAAATTAGTCGTTGAAAGAATTACTTGTCCAAAGCCAGTTTAATATTATCAAAGAGAATTTTTTATTCTTTCCCAACGGTAGAGACTACGGCCTGTCAATTATATTTTGCAGGACTTTGCTTACTGATTTTCTTATAGACGCTAATAATAATTCTTACCCAAAGGTGATCTTATATGCATATGATAAAAAAAACCGGGGTCATTAAATTACATACTGCAATTATTGATCTTTTTTATAACCATACGCGGCTATGCCTTGTAATAATCTATAATTCGCTTATTCTTGTAGTACCTATAGTATTGTATATTCTAAATCCTATTATTTTAAACTACCCCCCTGATTTTTTAGAAGCGAGCAAGGAACTGAATGTATCGTATGTCGCCAAAATCCTTATCGGCGTATTATTTGTAATGTTTACCGGAAGCTTTTTATTGTTTATAGCATTAAAAGACATAAGTTCGTGGAGAAAAGCCAGTATTTCCGGCGATCACAAAAAAATCCTTGAAATACGGCGTAAGTGTTTGAAACTGCCCTATATGATATATATTTTTCAGACCCTTTTTATAACCTTCTGTATGGCAGTTGTATTATTTACATTTTCCTTGATAAATTTGAGCTTTATCTATATAAGGATATTAATTCTGCTATTTTCACTGATTTCTTTTTCAGGCCTTGCCACTTTTATATCTGTAAATAAAATATTCAAGCTAATACTCTTTGAAACATACGACAGGCATGAACAAGACGGTTTCAGGCTCGGACTCCGAAGTAAAATATACTTCCAGCTTGTCCCCATATTTATTGTTGCCCTGTTATTTGTATCAATGCTTGGATATTCCAGAATAGTTGCAGAAAAGGGAGACCTGTGCTATGAGTTATATAAGAGCACCCTGGATAACAAATTCGATAACATCAAGGATACCGATAGTTTGGATCAGGTTAAAGGCATATTGCGTTCCATTAAGCTTCAGGGAAATGATGACTGTACTTTTATAATTGCTCCCGACGGCAGTATTATCACATCAGACAGTTCCAACCTCAGTACCATATACAGGTATTATATCAATAAATTAAAGCCTTCTTACAGTGGAAGAGTCTACGATATGACCTGCGAGATACAGGGTGTTATAAAAAAAATCAGCATTAATAATGAAAATTGGGTAGTAGGAATAAAATTTGAGGTTGCATCTCAAAAGGCAATATCAATTTTTATAATCGGCTTTATCGTTCTACTGATTCTCAACATTCTGGTTCTTTTCTATATTTCAAAATCACTTGTTGATGATATTTCAAACGTAGCTAAAAGCCTTACTGAAATAGCCGAAGGGAAGCAGGTAGATCTTTACAAAAAAATCCCTGTAACTTCAAACGATGAAATTGCGGACTTGATTGTTGCGTTTCACAAGATACAGGATCTCGAAAAGTCTAACATCAATTCACTCAAGGAAAAACAGGAAATCATAATGGAAAAGGAAAGACTGGCAGCATTGGGTCATATGATAGGAGGAATTACTCATAACCTGAATTCGCCCATTATGTCCATATCGGTTATAACAGGAATATTAAAGGATCTGGTTAAAGAATATACCGAATCCATAGGCGATAAAAATGTTACAGAAGAAGACCATAAGGAAATAGCTAAGGAAATGATGTCCCACCTGGAGAAACTCGGTCCCCAATGTGCATTTATGTCAAATATTATTAATACCATGAAATTGCAAGCAGTAAAACTGAATGAATCAACAAATGACAGTTTCAATCTGGATGAACTTGTTAAAATAATAAATCTCCTGGTACACTATAAACAAAAAATTCACAACTGCATAGTTAATATTAGTATTCAAATAGACGATAATCCTAAAATACTTGGCGAGGTCAATAATATAGCCCAGGTTATAGATAATCTTATCTTAAACGCCATGGAATCCTATGGCGAAAACAGCGGAAGAGTTGATGTAACGGTTTTGAAGGAAGACAGAAACATCAAGCTGGAAGTAAAAGATTACGGTAACGGAATATCTGATGATATAAGAGACAAAATATTCAAACAGATGGTCACTACCAAGGGTAAACACGGAACAGGAGTTGGGTTATACATGTCATATTCTACAGTAAAAGGCAGATTCGGAGGAGATATGTGGTTTGAATCCCAGGAAGGCAAGGGGACCATATTCTACATCACAATACCATTTATAGAATAAATTGCACATTCAGTTTTCTAACAGTATAATATACTTATAATAATTCTATATTACGGAGGCAGATGGGCTATGAGCGATAATGTTGAAATCAGATTAATAAGGTATAACGAACTGAGAAAATTACTTAACCTATATGTTCACTTCGAAAACGGCGATCCGGTATTGGAGGACAGCGATTTCCTGGTAAAGATGTGGGATGATATCTTTAATACTCCGAACTTTCATTATATCGTTGCCGATAAGGACGGCGAACTGGTATCCACATGTAATATCACCATAATAAAGAATTTGACCAGGAATGCCAGGCCGTATGGAATTGTTGAAAATGTAGTAACTCATAAGGACCACAGGAATAAAGGCTACGGAAAAATGGTTTTAAAAAAGGCCGTAGAAATAGCAAGGGAACACAACTGCTATAAGGTTATGCTGTTAACCAGTTCCACCAAGGAAGAAACCCATAAATTCTACGAAAGCGCAGGTTTTTCAAAAGGCATAAAAACGGGTTTTGTTATGAAATTATAGCAATCTGGTGCCCAATGACAGAATTCGTCTCCAGAAGCAGGTTAAAAACAGAGTGAAAATTAGTAGTGTTAAAAAGTATTGGATAAATGGCCGGCGATAAAGTTCATCGCCGGTCATTTCTTAATTTAAGCCCTAAACATCACTTTATATTATGCACCAGAATTCCCGGTTTAATTTGGCACACACCATAACCGTTTATATCTTCAACATTTTCAGGATTGTATCAATCTAACACTCCATAAGCTAATACAAATACTGTCCAGGCATTCCTTTTATAATTTAAAGTATGCTAAAATTGAATTGCAATATTTTAGCCGGATTTTCAACTGTCCGTGTTCTGCTAAAATCAAATAATATAACGTACTGGAGCCAAATTCATGAAAACCGAAAAAAAAGTATTGGAGAAAGACTTGTTTGCCCCCATACAAAAGCACTTTACAAGCCTTGGATTCTACGTCCACGGAGAAGTTAACCACTGTGACATAACAGCTTCAAAAGATGATGAATTAATAATTATAGAATTAAAACGAAACTTAAATATTGACCTGCTCATTCAGGCTGCAAAACGCCAGCGTATCACGGAAAATGTGTATGTTGCCATTCCGAAGCCTGGCTTCAGCCTATTTTCGAGAAAATGGAGAGACCTGTGCTTTATTGTCCGAAGGCTTGAGTTGGGTTTAATCATAGTTAGCTTCAAGGATGATTCTGAAATTGTAAAGGTTGTTTTTGACCCTTCGCCGTTTGACAGGAAAAGAAGCATGCAGCGTAATAAAAAGAAGAAAATCAATGTCGCACGGGAAATTGAAGGACGCCACGGCAATTACAATATAGGCGGCAGTCCGGGAACAAAACTCATAACAGCATACAGAGAAAATTCAATACACATCGCATGCTGCCTCAAAAAACACGGGCAGCTGTCGCCACGCAGGTTAAGAGAACTCGGAACAGGCGAAAAGACCCTGTCTATCTTAAACAAAAACTTTTACACCTGGTTTGAAAAAGTTGAAAAGGGCGTCTATAAGCTCAGCAGTTGTGGAGAACAGGCACTCCTGGAATATCCGCAGCTGGTCTCTTATTACAATGAACTCATAAATAAAACAGAAAACAGGGAAGAATAAATACAGGATAAAAATAATGTCGTATTATAAACTTTAAAAATATTTATAAAATACTTACAAAATAAATTGTAAATTTAGCAAGTAAGGAGTATACTTATTAATATGATATTACAAAGTCTCATAATTATTTTGAAGGAGGGAGATTAACTTGCCGTTTTTACTTGGTATTGACATTGGCACTTCAGGCACTAAGACAGTCCTTTTTGATGAATACGGAAATACCGTTGCAAGTGCTTTGGAGGAATATCCTTTGTATCAGCCTAATGTAGGATGGGCTGAGCAGGACCCTGAAGATTGGTGGAGAGCTACATACCTTACAATAAACAAGGTGCTTTCCAAAAGCGGCGTTGCCGCAAGCGAGGTCAAGGGAGTAGGTCTTTCAGGCCAGATGCATGGAGCTGTCCTTCTGGATAAGGACAATAATGTAATCAGGAGGTCTCTGATATGGTGTGACCAGAGAAGCTTCGCCGAATGTGATCAGATTACATCATTAATCGGAAAGGAAAGACTGATTGAAATAACTGCAAACCCTGCTCTGACCGGCTTTACTGCCTCAAAAATTCTATGGGTGAAAAACAATGAACCTGAAAACTTCGCAAAAGTCAAAAAGATTCTTCTGCCCAAGGATTATATAAGGT
>JAEZNF010000186.1 GCA_023441845.1 Bacillota bacterium
TGCTTATACTTAGCATAAAAGCCACACTTGGAGACAGACATAATAGTAAATCTACGTTTTTTCGATATCTTGCGGTAATATTGTTAACCTCTGCCCTATCGGTTCTAACCAGGGCATACACGGAAAATATAATAATCAATGTTATTCTGTTTTATTTTGTTTCCGTGCTGATATTTGCAACCGTATTAAAATTGGAGTGGTATGACGCCACTGTGGCGCTGGTCTTTTCAATACTGGTATTCGGAATAATTGAATTGACTACAGTTGGCTTGATTATGGCGTTTTCGGGATTAACTACAGAAAGCATACAAGGTAATGATTTCACCCGAATTATGTTATCTTTGCCTGTACGGCTTACAGAATTGGGGTTTGTGTATGCGTTAAACAGGCTGTCTGTTCCGCTCATTGAGTATGGGCCGCTCAAGTTTACCGCGAAATGTCTGAAAAAGCTTGCATTGCTGTACATATTGATTTTTATGTGCCTGATTAAACTTGCCATCACTGTAAAGCATTATATTTTTGATATAAACGCTGTTGAAAGAAGGTTAAACTCGGAATATATGGTGACAGATATATGCTTTGTGTCCATTTTGGTGCTATTTACGCTTATTATAGCATTCAAATTTTTCAGGCAGATAAAATTTGAAAATAAAAGGACTGACAATACCCTTCTACTGTTAAAGTCTTTACTGGAATCCGGCGAAAGTGGTAATATAAAGGAGGACGCTCTTGAAATTATCAATAGTGCCATTAACTCGAAGTAGGAGGGGTAAACATGAATAAGTTTTTTAAACTTATCAGCGCAGCTATTATGTTAGTTGCTGCGGTATCAGCAAGTTCGGCGTGTATATGGATATTATATCAACCTAAAGTTCCTAAATCACTCAAATAGCAAAACCCGGATTTCCCCCGGGTTTTTATTCTATCTTCAATACAAAAGAATTCTTAAGTAGCCTAAATATTCTAATTCTTTTTACTTTTTTTCTTAAATTTCTGTGGTAATATCCCCTTATCCCATAGTAAATTTAGTTCATCAAACGAACCCCCAAAAGGCTTGTTTTTAAATGGATCATCAAAATCATACTTCGCAGAAAGTTGACCTCCAGTAAAATGGTAACACCTCTTACATTTATAACACCAAATGTAACTCGTTCCAATTTTTCTACCCATATTCATTTCGTGAAAATAAGTGCGTATAGTATTCTCATTACATATTGGGCATTCTCTTTCTGTATTATCTGTCACTTCCCTAATAGGTATTTTCTGCAATTCTTCTTCTGAAAATGAATACCAACGATTTGACATATACAATTCCACCTTTTTCATATTTTTTTGGTTGAAAATCTTATAAGTAAATTACTTATTTTCCCCATTAGATTACTTATCCTTGAAAGCTCTTTTAAGTGCTAGATTTAACAAGGGTTTTCATTATAGAAATAACAAAACCCGGATTCCCCCGGGTTTCTATTTTATCTTCAAATTAAGACCTAAAATGTCTTTCAGTTTTATTCCCCTATCCTTTATTTGCTTTGCAAACAGGAGATAATCTTTATTTTTGGGGTCAATTACGAACTCCAACAGTTCCCCATCCAAATGGTTAAGGCCTTTTTCTTCTATAATGCTTTTATTGTCGGCCTGAAGCTTTTTAAACTTTTTCTGTTCAATTATCATACCGTCTATCGTGTTGTTTTTATAAAAAAAGTCTGTAGAAACCTGTGCAAACTTGCTTAATGTCCTTATTTGGTTTTCATCTGGAATAGCATTACCCTTGGCAATGTCCTTCAGATACTGTGCGTCAAACACTTTTGAAAATTGAGGCTCGTTTAACTTTTCTCCAATGTTTTTGCTCATTTCTTCATAGGTTTTTTCCCCGCGTATCAGGTCAATATTTTCCTTAACAAATTGCAACTCTTCCTTCATTTCACCCAAAAGTTCAGAAGTTGTTGTATTTAAAGCTTTAGCAATTTTTTGTATGATTTCTGTTGAAGGAGTTTTCTTGTCCGATTCGATTTGAGACACGTAAGAACGGCTAACTCCAATTAATTTAGCTAGTTGATTTTTATTAAGATTAGATAAAATTCTGAACTTTGTAATATTGCTCCCTATCAACATTTTTACCTCTCTTATAAACTGGTGGTTAACGCTATTATATTTAAAAATCAAAGATATTTCAAGATATATTAAAAAAACTAAAGGTAATTAGCAACAATTTGCGTTAACCGCTGGTAACTAACATTGATGTTAACCATCAGTACTCATATAATTGAGTACTAGGAGGACTCAATTATGAATATTAAAAAAATTAGAACTTCCAAAAAACTATCTCTAAGAGCTTTAGCAAGGCGTGCAAACTTAACTCCAGCCTATATATCGCAATTGGAAAATGGTACAAAAACTAATCCAACACGGCAAACTCTTGAAAAACTCGCAAAAGCTCTTGGCGTAGCAGTATCCGAACTACTTACTGATTTATAAGTTATCATTGTCCGTTAAATACCTTTACAAGGTTAATATACATGATTTTTTTGCGGTTTTCAATCAGTTAATGAGCTAAAAACCTCAAGTTAGTTTCCTATTGCCAAAAAACCTCTGGCGGCTTAATCCGGGAAATAAACCTTATTTATTCCCCGGATTAAGCCACCAAACGAACCTTGACAACAAAATATTGATTAATTGAATAGCGAAAATATCCAGTTACATATATGTCCTATGAAAAAACAGTCCTGGAAGAAACTTTGCCGTGATGCTTTGAAGCGGAGCAGTGCCATAATAAAATGTACGGTCACTTACCGGATTGTTTGATTTTCATAGGAGCGATACTTCCCGCACTTAGCATGGGATTACCGGTTGAACAAATTGTTACCGGGTCTATGCAAGTACTCTATGATACAGCGGACCGGGATAAGAGCCGGAGGCACATAAGGACGCAGAACCTTAGCCTATGCAAGGAATATGATTCTTTGGACTGGGTATTCCCTGGCAATGGGGCGTGAAAAGAGCATTGTCAACGGGGCGCCCGAATGAACGCAAATAAAACAATTGATTACAGTATCGACAATAAATCATGTCCGGGGGGTCTCTCCCCCGGCTGTGGCTTTGTTGTTGAATTGCATATAAAAATATGAGTGAGCGAAAGGGGCTGTATTACATATGGAAGAGCAGATAAAAGAGCAAAAAGAAGGAATGCCGGAAGA
>JAEZNF010000210.1 GCA_023441845.1 Bacillota bacterium
AGCCCGATCAGCGATGTAACATCCGCTTTGAATATTGCAATCAGTAATGCCGCGATTGAAGAAAGAACAAGTATCCCGTTGGAATAGCTCAAGCGGTCACCTCTCATACTTAATTGCCTTGGCACATATCCTTCTCTTGCCATTACCGAAATAAGATTCGGGAATCCGAAATAAGCTGTATTGGCCGCAAGCACGAGAATTATGAAGGATAAAGCCGTGATAACGTAGAAGAAAGGCGCGGTTTTTCCAAAAATCATACCGGCAATTTGTATGAGCATTGCACCGTGCTCAGGGTTTATCGGGTAGTAATTTGCTAAAATTGAAGTTCCTCCGAACACTATCAGAACAAGTGTCGAAAGAATAACCAGTACTGTTTTCGCCTTCTTTACGGAAGGTTCCTTAAAATTAGGAACTGCATTGCTGACGGCCTCAACTCCTGTAAGGGCGGCACAGCCGTTTGTAAATGCTTTCAGTATCAAAAATATACTGAGAGGTTGTAATGTACTCTCTGCTATATATAGAGGTCCAGGCTTGTACCCGTTTGCAATCTTTACTATACCTGCAACCATCATTATTAGTATTGAAATTACAAAAAAATACGTCGGAAGGCTGAAAATAGCTGCAGATTCCTTTACTCCCCTTAAGTTACCTATTGTCATCAGCACAATTATAATAAGACACAAATAAACCCTGAACGGTTCGAGTCCATGAAAGGCTGAAACAACCTGATCGACACCAGACGCAATACTTACGGCAACGGTCATAATATAACCTATGCTGAGAGCCGAACCTGCAATGATTCCTGCTATTTCGCCTATATTTTCCTTTGCAACAATAAAAGCTCCGCCGCCATTCGGGTATCTTTCGATTGTCTGGCGGTATGACAGCGTCAAAATAATCAAAAGAGCTATAATTGCCACAGATATAAACGTTAACTGCTTGAATGCGAGTAAGCCTATTACCGGAAACAAAACAAGGAGAATTTCCTGGCCTGCGTATGCAACCGACGATATTGCATCACTTGATAGAATTGGAAGCCCCCACAGTATACCGAATTTTTCTCCATGCAGTGCATCATTTTTTAACGGCCTTCCTATTAATATCCTTTTTAAAGCTTTAAACATAAGTATCCGTTCTCCTTAAGGTATATATAAAATAAAAATAACTACACCAGTAACCGCACTTGCGTAGTTTTAGCAAAACTATACATTGTTAAACCATTATATAACTAAACCAATAAAAAAGTTATTGCCATTTAATTCGGATTATAGCTGTTTTTGCAGAATAATGATTAAATTTTGATATTATTACTACATCTCATACGGCAGATAATAATTTTAAGTATTATCTAGTGTTTTTAAGAGCAGGCATTTCGGATGAAACACAAAAAGCAGGTTTTTATTAATAAATTCGTTACATTGGATTAACTTTAATATTAAATAGAGAAGAACAGCAATGCCTTAACGCTTTTTGAACAATGGACAAACTAATTATAAAATTAAAATGTTTAATTTTTAGTTTTTAACTTTGACACACAAAATTTCAATTATTCATAGTATATTATACGACCAAATAATATTAATGGAAAGAGGTACTACTATGGGTAATGCATTAGGAAAGATATTCCAGGATAATTCGGAAATATTGTTCTTTATCTTGGTATTTTTGTTACTCTTCTGGGGATGCACAGGACCTGCATGTGACTAATAGTTTGTTAACCGAACTATCCCTTTAAAAGAAAATTCGGAACATATTCTAATTGAAATGTTTTTAGAATGAATTAATCATTTGCTGCTTAACACAATAATTTATTTGTTAAGCAGCATACTTTTTTATCTTTAAATACCCATTATAAGCTAAAACAAATGCGTCAACTATTCATCGACAAATTTCAGTTTACACTTCAATTCATACAAATTTAATTCTTTTATTGTCGGATTTTCCCCGCACAGAGGACAATCCTTTCTTTTAGGCAAATTAATTGTTCTAAAATCCAATGAAAGACCGTCAAAAGTAAGAAGCCTGTTATCTAAAGTTTTTCCCATTCCGATAAGGACCTTTATGGCTTCAAGAGCTTGAAGCGATCCCATCGTACCGGTTATCATACCTATAATACCGGCGTCGCTGCACGTAGGAACAACACCATCCTCAGGAGGATTAGGGTATAAACATCTATAACAATGCGACTTACCTGGCAATATTGTTGTCAGAATCCCTTCAAACCCCAGGACAGCACCTTCTATTACCGGTTTCTTTTGAAAAAAACAGGCATCGGTTATGAGATATCTTGCCGGAAAATTGTCCACAGCATCTACTACCACATCATATTGGGATATCAAATCCTCAATATTATCAACATCCACTCTTAGACTATGCTTTATAATATCTGTATCAGGGTTTATTCTTTTCAGTTTTTCCTCGGCAGAATCGGTTTTTTTACGACCTATATCTTCTGTATAGTGCAATATCTGCCGTTGAAGGTTGGATACACCTACAGTATCAAAATCTGCAATACCCAGTGTCCCAATTCCGCATGCTGCAAGGTAGTAAAGAACAGGCGATCCCAGGCCTCCTGCACCTATCACAAGAACCTTTGATTTTAAAAGTTTCTCCTGTCCTTCATAACCTATATCTTTTAGAATAAGCTGACGCGAGTATCTCAATACTTGATTTTCGCTTAGCATTTAAATTTTCATCCTTATTTTTCTATTAACCATGCCTGAGTTGCTTTTGTGCCTGGAATAGTGCTTTCTACCAGTTTCTTTGCCTCTTTGACACTTGTTGCCTCAATCTCAATGCAAGTCTTTAATCCGTTTTCGTTTTTTCTATACCATACACGGTATTTTTTAACTGCCATTTTATTACTCCCCCTTGAATTTTAAAATAAAATTATATATAAAGCTAAAAAGCTTTATTTCTTAAATCATTCCATATATTTTTCTGTATATTGTTTAACAAGCATTAATTATATCATATAACTACATGTATAATTTTATTATTTAGTTAAAATTTTTTCAATACATTTATATAGAAATTATGATATTTACGTGAAATTATTTTATTATTTATAACATCAACTGCTAAAAAATACATATAAACGACAAAAAAAATCAATTTATAAACAAAAATATATGTTTTATATAAATTTTGTTACGAAAAACAGTTTTTTTTGTATAATAGTATTATAGATACATGTTCACTTCTAAATGAAATAGCATTTCAAGGCGGTTCGGATTTATTTCAATTGTAAAATAAAAAGAATACAGGTAGTCCGTAACACATATAATTCAGGGCTTGTCGTTCTGCTGTGCTGCACTGCTGGCCCATACACCCTTATGGATATGCGGATCACAAAATCCAGGGAAGTAGATTTGTAACGCACTATTTAACTATAAAAATGATGTGTTATGAAGACTTTGTTAAGGAGGGTAATTTTATGTGCTTATGTTTAAAAGAACAGGAAAGCGGCAGCTTTACATTTACCTTGCAATGGCATATTACAGCTAAATGTGACCAGAGCTGCAAACATTGTTATATGTATAATTCACCCACCTATAATTCCGAAATTGAAAATGAACTGCCGTTTTCAAAATGCAAATTGATTATTGACGATTTTCTAAGTACTACTAAACACTATAAAAAAGAAGGTTCAATTGTTTTTGCAGGCGGTGACCCTCTTTTAAGAGAAGACTTTTTTGACATCCTGAAATATGCATCTACAAATGGCGTTTATAATATTGAAGTTATCGGGAATTCATACCACCTTGACAAAAACACTGCAAAAAAGTTGAAGGATAATGGTGTTTCTTTCTACCAGTTAAGTCTTGACGGTATGAAGGATATGCACGATTTTCTAAGGAAACCCGGCAGCTTTGATAATACTCTCCTCGGTTTTGAAATACTTAGAGAAGCCGGAATTTTTACTTCCTGCAATTTTACAATCAGCAAAAAAAATATGCATCAGCTATCAGAAGTAATAGATCTGGTAACTAAGATGGGCGTTGATTCATTTGACTTTGGCAGGGTTGTGCCCACAGGTTCGGGAAGGAATTTTAAAAGCGACATGATTGAGCCATTTGAATATAAAGAGCTTCTTATAAAAACAGATGAGCAGTATAAGGCTCTTAAAAAGGCCGGATGCAAAACGCACTTCGGATACAGAGACAATCTTTGGGGACTTTTATTTGACACAGATGATTTGCGCCGCGATTTTGATTTGCTTCCTAAAGGGTGTGTACTTGAGCGAGGCTGTCTTATCGGAAAAGCCGGACTTGTTATATTGTCGGACGGTAGTGTAATGGGTTGCAGGCGACTGCCGGTTATTGTTGGAAAAGTGCCTGAAAATAGCCTAATAGATATATTTGAAAAATCAGATTACCTTTTATATTTAAAAGACGCATCGAAAAGCGCCTGCTGTTATTCTGCCGATACCGAAAAGCATTGCTCCGGATGTCTGGCAGTTAAGTACAGTTCATCAAATAGCGATCTGTCGGCATGTGATCCTCAGTGCTGGATTAAAGAAGGTTTTTTGAAATAAGGAGTTGAGCTCATATGAATATTCTCGAAGGTTTAAGCCATCACACCGTTAATATGATGAAAGTTAAATTAAAAGATATGGATGAAGAAAAATGCGAAGTTGTAAATTATGGCATTTACGTGCTGTTATCCACAATAGTAAAAATGATAATTCTACTTGTAATATCATATTTTCTAGGAGTATTTGTTTACTGTATAGCAGCTATGGCAAGCATAGCCGTCCTCAGATCGTTCTTTGGAGGCGTGCATTCCAAAACCTTTTTGGGATGTCTTATAGCAAATTCTACACTGGTGCTTCTGGATGTATATATTTCAATATTATCGCCCGGGCAAAATTCTTTTTATATTAATACTGCAATTTACATTTTCTGTTTTATAACTGTAGTTCTATATGTTCCTGCAGACCATGAAAACAAGCCTGTTGTAGGCAAAAAACAAAGAGCCCGTTATAAACTTACGTCCTTAACTATTTTAATTATACATTTTTTAATTTCTTCATTTTTTTTAAAACAGCCATACTCCAACATTATGGCAATCTCTGCGTTGATTTCCTCAATTTCAACTCTGCCGCTGGTTTATAAAATTACTTTGAACAAGCACGGAGATGCGTACAAATACTCTGATTAAAGTAAGAAAGGATTGATTTGTATGACAAAGACGATGGTTAAGGAAAACATCACTGCATTAATACTTGGAGGTATTGCTTTAATGGCAGCCTATGTAGCTCAGACATCCGCTTATGCTTGTTTCATATGGAGCTGGGAGCAGCCCAAACTACCGAAGTCTCTTGTTCTTAAGGATTAGCAGTAGTTTCAATGTTCTACAACTCTTATTCTTAGGTCGCATAGACATGAAGCGTAGGTAAAGAAAGCGACCGGCCTTTAAAAAATGGTTCGTACGCCCCCAAACATTACGGATCACATGAGGCATATCATATAAAACCGGCGATTAAAATTGCTATATCATTGGAGAAATAAATCAATTAAGGGATAATTCGGAATGGCTGCGAATTATCCTTTTTTATGTTTTTAGAAATTATGAAACGATAAGATCCTGTTTAAATC
>JAEZNF010000248.1 GCA_023441845.1 Bacillota bacterium
GAATATCTTTTCCTGACTTTCAGCAGGGATGCCTATGCCTGAATCCTTAACAGATATATAAACCCTCCCTTCCGACGAATAGGCGGATACCGTGATTGTTCCACCGGACGGAGTGAACTTAATGGCATTGGACAGCAGGTTTAGCATAATTCGCTCGAATTTTTCAATGTCAACAGCAGTATTCAGCACTTCAGAAGGTTTCTTGTAATTCAGCCTGAGCTGCTTCTGGAGTGCGTATGGCATTACAGACTGTATAATTTCTTCTATCAATAGGAAAAGGTCGCAGAAGACAGGTGACAACGTCAAATAACCACCTTCCATTTTACTCAGATCAAGAAGATTATTTGTAAGGCGCAGCAGCCGATAGCAATTATATTTCATTACCGTTAAATTCTTGTTGAAATGAATGTCATTCTCTGCCTGCTTGTGCTCCTTTGCCTCTATGAGCTGTATGGCGCCAAGAACGACGCTCAACGGAGTCTTCAATTCATGCGTCATGTTCGTAAAGAATTCAGCGTTTCTTTTACAGCTCTCAGAAAGCGCATTCAGCTTTTCCTGTAATGCTTTTTCATTCATAGAGTATCTCCGCCTGCTCCTTCTGAAGACCAGAAACAATGCCCCATACGCCAGCAGCAGAATTGTGAATAAAACGGAAGCCACTAATACATACCAGTTATCCATATTAAGCACACCCTTTATCTTTTAAGCAGTATATGATATCATATACGTGCAGTACGTACAAATTTTATGGAGAATGGGATTCAAAAGCGATGCCATAAAATACCAATAATATATTATATAATTATTCCTTGGCTGTAAATATATTTTCCGTAATGTGGAAATAAGTTTTAAATACTGGAGGTATTCATATGTCAGGCCATTCAAAATGGGCAAATATTAAGATCAAGAAAGGCAAATCAGACGCACAGCGCGGTAAGGCATTCACAAAGCTCGGAAGAGAGATTGCCATAGCTGTTAAATCAGGAGGAGCCAATCCGGATGCCAATTCAAGACTTCGGGATGTTATCGCAAAAGCAAAAGCTGCCAATATGCCAAATGACAATATTATGAGAAGTATTAAGAAGGCTGCCGGTGAAGGGGATGGTGACAGCTACGAAGAAATCACCTATGAAGGCTATGGCCCGGGCGGAGTGGCTGTTATCGTAGAAGCGGCAACAGACAACAGGAACAGGACAGCGGGGGATGTCAGGCATTACTTTGATAAGTTCGGAGGAAACCTGGGACAGACCGGCAGCGTATCGTTCATGTTCAATAAAAAAGGTGTTATTCTGATTGAAAAGGATGACAAAATCGAAGAAGATAATCTGATGATGGAAGCTCTGGAAGCAGGAGCTGAGGACTTTTCCACCGAAGAGGAGTATTTTGAGATCACCACAGAGCCAAATGATTTCTCCAAAGTGAGAATTGCACTGGAGGACAAAGGCTACGAATTCATTGAAGCGGAAGTATCCATGATTCCCACCGTCATGACCAGGCTCACCGATGCAAAGCAGATTGAGTTCATGGATAAGCTTATTGACAACCTCGAGGACATGGACGACGTCCAGAATGTATATCATAACTGGGAGCAGGAAGAGTAGATTACGGGGAGTGAGCCTTGAGTACTGATGGAGATACCTGTGTAAATACATCAAACACCTGGGTGCAAAGGTTCGTAACTGGCAGTTAGTCACAGTGTATTGTGTTTAACCAATATAATCCCCTATAATTTATTTATAGGGGATTTGTTTAGCTTCATAAAATAAAGCCTAGCTTTGGTAGTAACACTAAAATAAATGTACCAGCTAAAAAACCCACTAAAAAAATAAGACTCGTTTTGCAAAAAACATCTAAATCAATTTTTTTTGTTGATAGTTTATGTAGTTGGGAAAAGAATAATACAAAGTTTGTAATAACAAATGCTACCAATAAAAGATATACAATAACGCCTATTATATACATAATACACCTCGCAGCTTTTTTATACATAATACCATAAAATATAATAATTGTAAACAGGAGTTATTTGTGGGGCGAAATAATAGGTTATAGGTTATTTTGAGTTTTTGTGATTTCCATATAATAATACCAATACCATATCAAAGGTTTATATAAAGAAAGCATCAACCTAAGGTAGAAATGGCACCATGGTTTAAATGAAAGCGGGAAGGGTGGTCGGCCTAACATTTAGACAGATTCTATCTGGTATTGCATGCTCCAATGAGGGCACTGGTGAACCAGCATCCATGCTTATGCAACAGTGACGCCGGCATTCATGCCGTCGGTTGTGGTTCCTTAAGTTCATTGAATCTACACAGCGAAAAGAATCTGTACCCGTTTTCATCATGAATGCTTGGCCGATCACCTTCCCTACTATCTTTATGTCCTGAGATTTTTATGACAAAAACAAAAACTAAAATCAGACTATCATATGAAATAAATTAGATTTTTTGCTATTATTTCTCCCGAAATTTAATATCTCCAAAAGAAGATGCGTGCTCATAAATGCAGGTTTATGTTTATGCAGCCTTTGTCTTACTTTGATCAAAAGGATCAGTGTCTGTATCCTGAACGTTACAAACAATTCTATGAATGCGCTGGTGTTGTTGTTTACCACTTCTTTCAATGTAATCACATCAGACGGTCATTTTCTCATGCTTTTGCACTGAGAAGGCATACCCTGACATGGAGTTATTTTCTGAGATAACAAATTTCTTGCTTTCAAGGGCTTCTTGAGAAGATTAGCATAGA
>JAEZNF010000279.1 GCA_023441845.1 Bacillota bacterium
ATGTAAGGGATCACAGGGAAGTAGTACCTGACAGTCCCATCATTAAAAGGATAATTGGAGTTGCGGGTGATACTGTTGAGGTAAAAAACGGAAAGGTCTATGTTAACGATGAAGAACTGAATGAGGATTATATAAACGGTGATAATACCGACATTGTCGAGGAAGAGTTTGCAAAAGTAACGGTTGAAAAAGGTATGGTATATGTTATGGGAGATAACAGATTTCCCAATCAAAGCCTTGACAGCCGAAAAATCGGACCTTTGGCTATTAAAAAAGTGGGAGGAAAAGCAATACTTAGATTCTATCCCTTCAAAGACTTCGGAACATTAAATTAATAGCAGCAAATTTTTGACTGAAAAATAGGACTTTTGCCGGATATTTCTTCTGGAAATGCCTCTAATAAAAAAGGGAAGACCGCTTAATAAAAGCATGGTCTTCCCTTTTTATTGATGTTTAGGAAATTATATCCCTTGGAAAATTGCATTTTATCTAGGATTCTTAACTTGGGGCAAATATTTTGTCCTGCCCTTTTTTTTGCTGGTTTTCTTTGTTTCCAGCTTGTTTATTTCCCTGTAAAAGAAAAATCCTAAAATTGCAAATGCTGCCAAACTGCCTAAAATAACTATGATTTGTGTTCCCATTAAAATACCTGCCTAATAAATAATTTTATTAAAAATTAGTTGTAAGCTTCTTTATATGGATAAACAACTTTAAAATTACATATTTTGGTGCTAAAAAAGTGTTAAAGTATCACAATTTTTCGCTGCTTAGTATTTTAATGTGTAAAGTTGTTTAGCTTTAAATAACGCACACTAATTTTTCATATATGAAATATTATATTAGCAAGAAAGCATTAAAGCAATATCAAATATTTGAAATAACAAGCCTTTATACTTTGCAATAAACATTTATATTCAATTTTGATGTTGCAAAATATATACATTGATTCATATGCTGCGAAAAATTCAGCTTTTAGCTTTAGAATGCAGATGCTTTAACTGCATTTTAATATGCAAAATCTTTTTCGCAACATACATAATTGCAATAGATTAAATAGGAACATTAATTTTTACCGGATAAGTATCAAAAACCGATTATATTTTCAACACTAAAGATGTGTAAAAGAGGATCATTATTGGTTCCTTTATAGAATTTGAATTCTGTCAAAAGGTTTTGATGCCCGCAACACTCGCATTGGAAGTTTAAACCGTTCAGCTTGCTTATTTCTAATTCCGGAAGGCTGAGTATTACCGACTTGCAGTTATAACAGCGTAAAGTCCTGAAATTAAACATTTAATTCCCTCCTTGAGCAAAGGTAATATTATTAACATATTAAATTTGATAAATAAGAAAAAAGTACACGGTTAAAATGTGATATAAAAGTATTTTATTAACGAGAGCGATGCAAATATACTATATAACATAAAAAAAATAATAAAAAGTATATGACAAAGTTTTCGGTTATTCGACATTTTGTGTCGAAAGCTTTAACAAAATGTTGCAGACGGATAATTATGTGAACAGATTGATTCTTTAATTCTATCATATTATTTATCGAAATTGAATACTATTGAAAAAAAGATTCAAACGGGGTTAAAATGAATAGTAAACAAAAGTATAAAAATAAAGAAAAAATTATTTATGGAATTATCAAGATTATACTGTTTATGGTTTTATCCTATTTGGCAATAAGGATAGGTGTATTTGGAGGAACGCTTCTGTCTTCTGCCGATTCTCAAATAGTACGGAATGTCGATGTTGAAAACTTTAAAGGGGCCCTAAATAATTCTTTCCCAATAATAGATACCATCTATAACAGCGGTAACATTAGTATTTCCTTTACCGGGGGAATAAAAGGCATCATAAGGAAAATATATGGTTTTGATTTGAGTGACCCTATAACCTTACTCAATGCCGAGTCTCCACACATATACAGCTACTATGTGGGAGATTATCAGAAGATTTTAGCGCAAAACGACAGGCTTAATAGGCCGGTTGAGATCAAAGAGGACAACTCCGATGATGATAATTCCGACGATGACGATAATTCCGACGAAGATAATAACTCCGACAAGGAGGAGAAACAGGAGCAAAATAAGGACAGCACGGGGCTTATACAGGACCAAAGCAGCATATATATGGAAGAGGATAAAGAGGAAGACCATACTTCCCAAAAGAATATTGTCACGAAAGGCAAGATTGTTATTGATAACCAGACTAAGTATAAAATAGATATCAATGAACTTTTAAACCAGCCTTTAAACATCAACTTCGATAAAAAAGGCCCAAAAGTGCTGATTTATCATACTCATACGACAGAAAGCTATATTAATACACTCAGTAGCTTGAATAAAAGCGGTGCACCATCCAGAAATAGGGATCCCAAATACGGTGTTGTCAGGGTAGGAGATGAACTGGCCGTGAGCCTGAGAAAGAAATATGGGATGGAAGTGATACATAACGGTACTGTCCATGATTATCCTGTATACGATGGGGCGTATGGCAGATCATTAAGTACGGCCTCAAAAATATTAAAAAGCTACCCATCAATCAAAGTGGCCCTGGATATACACAGAGATGCTCTTAGCGCAGATAAAAAGCTGCGAGCGGTAACTAAAATCGGCGGCAAAAATGCAGCTCAGGTCTTGTTTGTTGTCGGGACAAATGCCAGCGGCTTAACACATCCTAACTGGAAGGAAAACTTGAAATTAGCTGTAAAATTACAGGATAAGCTCAATGAAATAAGTCCGGGCCTTGCCAAGCCGATTCTTTTAAGCCGGAACAGATATAATCAGCATCTTACGAACAATACACTTATTATAGAAATTGGAGGGGATGGAAACCTTTTAAGTGAATGCATTGAAAGCACAAAATATATTGCGCAGGCAATAAATGAGGTGATAAATAAAAAGTGAATTTTTGTTGATAATATAGATTGACTGATATACGAATTATAAATACAATAGTTACGGAGAAAATGATGAACAGAGTTGAACGGTTAAAAGAAAAAAAAACACATAAGAGAAAGTATGTTTGCCTGGCGATTCTCTTCTTTTCGGTGGTTTTTACAGGAATTTGCACTGCCGATTACTCCATAAACAGTCTTATGAACAATCAAAAATGTATAAAAATTTTTACTTACAGGAATTATGGAGAATCATCATTTGAAATATCGGTTATGAATAAGAAAGTCCATTTTAATACGAAATATATCGAAAGGGATATTAATAAAATAAAAAGCAAATTTTCCGGCTTAATGAATATACGGTAGATTCTTTTATGTTTTGTAAAGCCGGGAGGAAAGAAATTAAATAAACTTACATATCATCAATCATGATTGTTTAAAAAAATTTACAATTAAAACACTAAAAGTGGATATTATCGTTATAAAATAAGTATAATATACGCAGGCAGGTAGAGGTGCTATCATTATTTGCATGTGCGGCTAATATATAAAGTGCATTTTCGATAATTTATTGCCCTTAAAAATATATTATGCTTAAAAAAGCACCGGGAGGTCATGATGAGGAACAGGTTGATTTATGTTGTGGATGATGAACAAAATATAAGGGATCTCATAAAGTCCTATCTAGTAAAGGAAGGCTTTGACGTTGTAACATTTCCTGATGGAAAAACCGCATACGACCAATTTAAAAGCAGGCAGGCAGATATGCTTATAATAGACATAATGATGCCGGGAATGGATGGTTATACGTTGTGCAGCGAAATAAGGAAATTTGGCGATGTCCCTATAATAATGGTATCTGCAAAGGACGATGAAATAGACAGGGTGGTAGGATTGGAACTTGGCAGCGATGACTATATTTCAAAGCCGTTTAGTCCGCGTGAACTGATTGCAAGGGTGAAAAATATATTCAAACGAATAAAGGACGATACAAATATCAATCATGATAACAATAATGAGCTTAAATTCAGTGATTTGACCATTTTGCCTGATGAAAGAAGGATTCTTAAGGGAACTCTGGAAATAGAACTGACTTCAAAGGAATATGACTTCTTACTGTTCTTAATAAAAGGAAAAAACAGGGTATTTAGCAGGGAACAGCTGCTTAATAATATTTGGGGTTATAACTATTCAGGAGATAACAGGGCAATCGACGACCTGGTTAAAAGGGTCAGGAAAAAGATTGCCCAGGCCGGATCGGTCCTTGAAATAATCACTGTGTGGGGATTAGGTTATAAAGTAAGTGATTAGGTGAGGTATGTTTAAAAAGATATCCAGCAGATTAATTTTATCGTATTTAATTATCATACTCATAACATCGGCTTTTGTATGGGTTATTTTCAGCGTGTCAACAAGCAGGTATATGGAAAATAGGGTAAAGAGAAACCTTGAGGATGATTTATTCAAAATAAAGCAGGCTATTAATAGCAATTTTAATGCAGAACGGGAAAATGAGCAGGGCAGAATCAGGAGATTGCCAAGGTTCAGAGTTGATCTTGGGGCAGCTGAGGATTGGGCTATTGTAGATAAGAATTTAAGAATTTTCTATCCCAAGGTTGGGGATGAGGCTGAAAAATTCAATACGAAGATTCTTCCTGTCATTGAGGACAAGGCAAAAGAGGTTAACAGCCGTCCGATAAGGTTCCAACTGGATGGGATAGAATATATGGCAATATTAAATCCGATAACGATCAAAGGCCCTCGTGAGTTTAACGGCTGGATTATAGCCTACACTTATGTTGGGACTGTCAACACACTTAGAAAAGGAATCTTTATAGTCTTATTGATTACACTAATATTTACAGGTTTGATAGCCATACTGTTCGGCATATTTTCTGCAAGATTCATATCAAAACCTATTGTAATGTTGAGGAACAGGGCAGAAATGCTTTCAAAAAGGGATTTTGTCACTAAAGTTGATATCAAAACCGGGGATGAATTGGAAGAACTGGCTAATTCAATGAATAAGGTGGCTGATGAACTTAAAGAATACGATATCGCGCAGAAGAAGTTCATCCAGAATGCTTCGCACGAGTTAAAAACACCGCTTATGTCCATTCAAGGATATGCTGAAGGTATAAAAGACGGTGTTTTTGACGACACTGAAAGAGCGCTTGATGTTATTGTGGAAGAGAGCACCAGGCTAAAGCGCCTGGTAGAAGATATTATATATCTTTCCAAGCTTGAAACCATGGATGATTATTACTCTTTTTCCACAGTAAGCATAGGGGAAGTAATAGAAAAGAGTATAGAAAAAATAAACAGTCTGGCAATAAAAGAAGGAATCAGCATTAATTTAAATCTTCATAGAGATGTCATGATTAATGCCGACGGGAATAAACTTATTCAGGCAATGATAAATATAATAGGGAATTGCTTGAGATACGCAAGAGATGAAATAAAAATTGCTACATGGGATGACAGCAAATGGCTTCAAATAATAATCAGTGACAACGGTGTCGGCTTTAGTGAAAATGAAATAAAGAATATATTCGAACGTTTTTATAAGGGTAATAAGGGCAAAACAGGCCTTGGTCTGGCTATTACAAAGGTAATAATAGAAAAGCACAGGGGAATGATAAAAGCGTCAAACGGGACCAATGGAGGTGCTGAGTTTACAATAAAGCTGCCTGTAAAATAATCAGTATAAATATACAGTTAATGGGATTTTTTATAAGGGTAGGTATAAAGTTGTTTAATATTAGCAATTATAAATAAAAAAATGGGATTTTAGCAAAAAAATAATGAAAAAATATTTTTATATGTTATAATAATATGGGTTAAGTTGAGTACATATTTCCTCAATTGGTTATATTAAGATATTCGCGGAGGGTGTTGGGCATTATAAACACATCTTTCCTACAATAAATACAAATCATTAACTAAGTTATAGGAGGTTTGGGTAAATGGCGAAGTATGTTTATTTGTTCAGTGAAGGAAATGCATCAATGAAAAACCTTCTTGGCGGTAAGGGAGCGAACCTTGCAGAGATGACAGGTTTGGGATTGCCGGTTCCAAGAGGTTTTACAGTATCCACGGAAGCTTGTACCAGGTACTATAATGACGGTAAGGTAATTGCAAATGAAATTGAGGAAGAGATTTATGCATCTTTAGCTAAAACAGAAGAAATAGTAGGAAAAAAATTCGGTGATCCGACTAATCCTTTCCTGGTATCGGTACGTTCGGGAGCAAGAGCTTCAATGCCCGGTATGATGGATACTATATTAAATCTGGGATTAAATGATCTTGTTGTTGAAGGTTTGGCTAAGTTAACCGATAATGAAAGATTTGCATATGACAGTTACAGAAGATTCATCCAGATGTTCAGTGACGTTGTTATGGAAGTGGATAAGCCTAAATTCGAAAAGATTCTGGAGGCTGTTAAAGAAGAAAACGGAGCCAAAGTCGACACGGATTTGACTGCAGCAAACTTAAAGGAAGTAGTAAAGAGATACAAGGAGCTGTATAAAAAAGAAAAAGGTACTGACTTTCCGCAGGAGCCGAAGGTTCAGTTGATGGAAGCTGTTAAGGCTGTTTTCCGTTCATGGGACAATCCGCGTGCAATAGTATACAGAAGACTCAATGATATTCCGGGTGACTGGGGTACGGCAGTAAACGTACAGGAAATGGTATACGGTAACATGGGAAATGATTCAGGTACAGGCGTTGCCTTTACAAGGAACCCGTCTACCGGCGAAAAGAAGCTCTATGGAGAATTCCTGATGAACGCACAGGGCGAAGACGTTGTTGCCGGTATCAGAACTCCTCAATCAATAGATCAATTAAAGGAAATCAATCCTGAAGCATATAATCAATTCATAAATATTGCTGAAACGCTTGAAAAGCATTATAGAGATATGCAGGACATGGAGTTTACAATTGAAAAAGGCAAACTTTTCATGCTCCAGACCAGAAACGGTAAGAGAACCGCAGCTGCCGCTTTAAAGATAGCTGTTGACCTTGTTGCAGAAGGAATGGCTACCAAGGGTGAAGCAGTATTGAAGGTTGATCCCAAGCAGTTGGATGCGCTCTTACATCCTAATTTCGAGCCTAAGGCGTTAAAAGCCGCTGTTCCTGTCGCAAAAGGTTTGCCTGCTTCACCGGGAGCTGCTACAGGTAAGGTATTCTTTGAAGCTGAGGATGCAGTTAATGCATTTAAGAACGGCGAAAAGAAAGTTATTCTTGTAAGGCTTGAAACTTCACCGGAAGATATCGAAGGTATGCATGTATCGGAAGGTATCCTTACAGGCCGCGGCGGTATGACTTCACACGCAGCGGTTGTTGCCCGCGGTATGGGTACTTGCTGTGTAGCAGGGTGCAGTGAAATCAAAATTAATGAAGAAGAAAAATATTTCCTGGATAAGAACGGCAAGAAGTATGTTGAAGGTGATTGGATTTCGCTTGACGGTTCGACAGGAAATGTATACGGTAGTCAGCTTCCTACTGTAGAACCGCAAATGACAGGTGATTTTGCAACATTAATGGGTTGGGCAGATGAACTTCGTACATTGAAGGTTAGGACAAATGCAGATACTCCGGCTGATGCCAAACAGGCTATGGAATTCGGTGCGGAAGGAATAGGCCTTTGCCGTACTGAGCACATGTTCTTTGAAGCGGACAGAATACCGGCAATGAGAGAAATGATAGTTGCAAGAACTGAAGAACAAAGAAGAAAAGCTTTGGATAAATTGCTTCCGATGCAAAGAAGTGACTTTGAAGGCCTCTTCACAGAAATGAAGGGTTATCCTGTAACCATAAGATTCTTAGATCCGCCTCTCCATGAATTCCTGCCGCAAGCTGATGAAGATATTGCATCTCTTGCAAAGGAAATGGGCTTGACATTCGAAGATTTGAAGGGTATAGTTGCAGACCTTCATGAATTCAACCCGATGATGGGACACAGAGGATGCCGTCTCGCAGTAACATATCCTGAAATTGCAGAAATGCAGACAAGGGCTGTCATAGAAGCTGCAATCAACGTTAACAAGAAGGGAATGAACGTTATTCCTGAAATCATGATACCGTTGGTTGGCGAAATTAAAGAATTGAAATTTGTTAAGGATGTTGTTGTAAAGACGGCTGATGAAGTCATTAAGAATTCAGGTGTTAAGCTTGAATATAAGGTTGGAACAATGATAGAAATTCCAAGAGCTGCTTTAACTGCAGATGATATTGCCAAGGAAGCTGAATTCTTCTCATTCGGTACAAATGACCTGACACAGATGACTTTCGGCTTCAGCCGTGATGATGCCGGTAAGTTCCTTGATGAATATTACAACAAGAAAATATATGAGTCAGATCCGTTTGCAAGACTTGACCAGACAGGCGTAGGCAAGCTTGTTGAAATGGCAGTTAAGCTTGGTAAACAAACAAGGCCTGATATTAAGCTTGGTATCTGCGGTGAACACGGTGGAGATCCTTCATCTGTTGAATTCTGCCACAAAGCCGGATTGAACTATGTGTCATGTTCACCTTTCCGTGTGCCGATAGCTAAACTTGCAGCAGCGCAGGCAGCTATTAAAAAAGAAGGGGACATTGGACAGAAATAAGAATAGTACAATAATAAAGTTGAAATATACAAAATAAATGGAGGCTTAAAAGCCTCCGTTTATTTTTGCGCCGATATCAAAAGATTTTCTATCAAGCACGTATAAATTTTGCAATAAACATTCTACATCCATTTTTAATATTGCAAAATTTATACATTTATTCATATGTTGCGAAAAAATCAGCTTTTATTCTGCAACTGTGCTTGCTTATGTAAAATCTTTTTCGCAGCATATATAGTAGATTGTATCAGATTTTTATTGCCTTACTAAAGAGCCGCTTTACAAAGCCTGCTTTTTTCTTATCTCTCCACCTTCCAATGGATATATCAACATCCTGGAAGTGCTTTTCCATTTTTGCCTCCATCTTTCTTATGTTATTTTCAAAACAAGCACCCAATTCAAGCTTGCTTTTATTTATTTCCCTGTAGAGATTCTCCTGGGCTATAGACACCTCATTATGAACGCTACATGATATTTCTTCTTTGAAATCAATAAAAAAGCTTTTAAGTTCATTCATTGTATGCTCGTTTGAATTATATGCGACAAGTGATGACTGTGGATCCTTAGACATCTCCTGATTTGGTTCGCTAATAATGTTTTCTGTCTGTAAAATTTTTCGTATGGCCTTAATCTCCAAACCTTCATCACGCATTGACTTAATCTGGAACATTATATTTGCATGTTCGGTCATATAATATCTTCTTCCCCTGTCGTCTTTGGGGATGGAAAGCCCAAACTCCTTTTCATAATACCTTAAGGTATGGTCTGTAACATTGAGATAATCACTTAACTCAGTTATGGTATACTTGTTCTTCAATACATCCATTATTATACCTCCCGGTTTTCTCTTTGGTGTTATTCTTAACATCGGTGCTTAAAAAACTCTTCATATAAAGATAAACAACTTTAAACCTTAAAATAACAAGGACTGAAAATAGCGATGCCTTAACGCTTTTTGGCTGCCTAGTAAATTATAAAATTATTTATCTATAACCTTTAAACAGGCCGTTTGAAGACAGTAAATATATAATAACATTAATGTAAAAATGTGTAAATACAAAAAGTGATTATTGCCTTAATATTTTTATCAGGGAGTTGATATCATCGGGTATTTGAGCCAGAAAATCCATTTTTGAATTATGAAAAGGATGGGTAAAGCTGACTTTATAGGAATGCAGTGCCTGCCTTCCTATTAGACCGGTTTTTATATCGGAATATAGAGTGTCCCCTATTAACGGGTGTCCTATTGCCTGGCAGTGTACCCTGATCTGATGAGTTCTGCCTGTTTCAAGGTCAAACTTGAGATATGTTGAATTATTAAGGTGTTCGAGAACCTTATAGTGGGTGACCGATCTGTCTCCGGTAGGTGATGTGTGCCTTAACATGATACTGCCGGGTTTCCGTTCTATAGGAAGGTCGATTGTACCGGCAGCAGTATTGATTATACCGTGAACAATACCGACATATTCTTTTTTAAAGCTGTTATTTCCCATCTGCCGTATCAGTGATTCCTGAACGAATTCATTTTTGGCAAAGATTATAACTCCAGAGGTATCCCTGTCAAGCCTGCTGACCGGCCTGATCTTTTTGAATTCCCCTTTTTTTAACATATGGTGCATGATTGCATTTGCAATTGTACCGCTTCGATGGCTGCAAGTGGGGTGCACAACAATATACGGCTTCTTGTTTACTGCTATAAGACAGTCGTCCTCATAGATAATGTCCAGATCAATATCTTCGGGTATTATTTCCGGTGCGTCTTCAATAAAGTCAATATCGGCTTCAATAATATCTCCGGCTTTGACAAGCTCTATGACGCGTACAGAAACAGTATTGCACAGGATTTTACCGCTGTACTTGAGTTTCTTAATAAGCCTTTCCGAAAGGCCCAGCTCGTTTTTTAAGATATGCTTTACTGTTTGCCCCATATCTTCCGGTTTTACCGTATACCTTAAAATCATTTTCATCACCATGGACATATTACAATATGTGGGCTGGAAATTCAAGCCGGTTTTATATTGAAATAAAATTCAGACTTGTATAAAATAGATATAGAAAAAATAGTAACATACGGATTTAAGAATGGGGAGATAATAATTGAGTTTTAAGTCGGAACGTTATTTAAAGAGTGAGTTTGGGATTGATGACAGCATTATTAAAATTTCGAATATGGCAGAAAAAGAAATAGAAGAAAGATTCAAAGAGATTGATTCGGTTAAGGAATATAACCAGTTAAAGGTTATTAAGGCTATGCAAAACCATAACCTTAGCGATTCGCACTTTTCCGGGACTACAGGCTACGGGTATGGCGACAGAGGCAGGGAGATTCTGGATGGAGTTTATGCCGATACCTTTAAAACCGAGGATGCTCTGGTGAGGCATCAGATAGTTTCGGGAACCCAGGCTCTGGCACTCGCGATGTTCGGGAATTTACGGCCGGGAGATGAATTGCTGTCGGTTACCGGAAAACCCTATGACACACTTGAAGAAGTTATCGGTATTAGAGGTGAAGGCGGAGGTTCGTTAAAGGAATTCGGCATTACATATAACCAGGTGGATTTACTTCTAGACGGTGAAATTGATCTAAACGGAATCCGGGAAAAAATAAATGAAAAGACCAAAATGGTGCTTTTGCAGCGGTCTCGAGGGTACTGCTGGAGGCCGTCAATTAAAATTGACGAGATTGGGAAGGTTGTAAATCACATCAAGTCAATAAGAAGCGATATCATTGTGCTGGTGGACAACTGCTACGGTGAATTTGTTGAGGACAGGGAACCGACTGAAGCAGGAGCCGACCTTACGGCGGGTTCTCTTATAAAGAATCCGGGCGGAGGATTGGCGCCTACCGGGGGCTATATAGCAGGAAAAGAAGAATACGTAAAGAAAGCTGCATACAGGCTGACAAGCCCGGGACTGGGCAAAGAGGTGGGCGCTACATTAGGACATAACAGGCTTATGCTTCAAGGGTTTTTCCTTGCCCCTCATGTTGTGGCTGAAAGCCTTAAGGGTGCTGTATTCTGTTCTGAGGTAATGCGACGATTAGGTATGGAAACATCTCCAAAGCAGTCGGAAAAGCGCGGAGATATTATACAGGCTGTGAAATTCGGCAATCCGGAAAGCTTGATAGCTTTCTGCCAGGGTATTCAAAAAGGTTCGCCTGTCGATGCATATGTTACACCGCAGCCGTGGGATATGCCTGGATACGACAGTCCTGTAATTATGGCCGCAGGAGCGTTTATTCAAGGTGCTTCAATAGAATTAAGCGCAGATGCTCCCATAAAGCCTCCTTACATAGCATATATGCAGGGTGGGTTGGTTTATGAACATGTTAAGCTGGGTGTTATGATTGCTGTCCAGAAAATGATGGAAAATGGGATAATTAATATTTAAAGTGAATGGAATTGTCCTGTAGTTTTATTAAGGTGGAGGCAGGTATGAAAATCGAAAACAAAAGACAAAAAATAAAGATAGGAAGTATAATGCTGCTTTTGTTTTTAGTAATATATGTACCTTCTTTATTTCATTGGGCTTCCGGAAAGAGCATAGCTACAGATATTATCAGGATGGATGTAATTGAGGATTCGGTAAATACGGATGCCTGTTTAATTAGGGATGAAGAGGTTCTTATATCACCGTTTGAAGGTAAATACATTCCTGAGGTAAACGAGGGAGAAAAAGTACCTGCAAATTTCAGGGTTGCTACTGTATTAAAGGAGTCATCCGAGAAGACTCTTGATAAAATCAGAAAGCTGGATGAAGATATTCTTAGAAGGCAAAAAGAGAATAGTAAAAATCAAGTTATATTTTCCCAGGATATCGTAAAGCTGGATGTAGAGATTTCGGATAAAGTCAAATCACTTGCCGCTATAAGCGGTTCGGGTAGCTTTGAAAAATATGAGGATTTAAAGGACGAACTTGATTCCTCAATTAAAAAGAAGGCTTCAGTGCTTGGAGGGATAGGAACAGCCGATAGCAGCCTGAACGCTTTAAAAGATGAAAGGAAAAGGCTTCAGGATATTGTTGATTCAAGTACGAGGAATATCGTATCTACACAACCGGGAATAATTTCATATACCGTAGACGGGTTTGAGGGAGACATTAAGCCTTCCGGCATAAAAGAATTAACTGTAAAGACACTTGAAAACATCAAAACCAAAAACGCTCAAATAAAAAGCACCAGCAGAAATGTTGAGGTTAACAAACCC
>JAEZNF010000294.1 GCA_023441845.1 Bacillota bacterium
GACATAACCGTCAGCTGAGGCTTTAACAGTTGTTCCCTTTTCGCATGCGAGGTCAACACCTTTGTGACTTTGCCAGGCCTTCAGCGTTTTTGAGTAAACCAGTTTATCATCGGCATATTCGAGCGATACCTGGCCGAATACCGGCATAATAAGCTTATTAACTGTGCCGGATAATGCGTTTACTGCCTCTGATGACTTATTGGATTTTGGAGTATTCTTCTGTTCACTTTTTGGTGCAGTTTGCTGTTTCTTATCGGTTGATGAAGTCGGTTTGGAACTGGCAGTCGGCTTACCGGTAGAATTTTTTTTGCCGGATGGCTCCGGAGTTGCAGTGGAAAGCGACTTCAGAGCATTTTTATTCGAAATACTGGATGCAGTATCGCCAACAAGCTCATCCGGAATTATTTTTTGCGCGTCATAATTTATTTCAGAGGATGACATATTACGTGTTGCAACAAATACTGCTACTGCTCCTACAATTCCTATGCAAAGAACCAAAACAACATAAAACCCCTTTTTATCGATAAAATCAAACAAACGTTTACGGAAATCCTTTTTCTCAGGAAATAATTTTTTAATATTCACAATTTCCACCTCCATATTTTATTGTTTCCGCCAGTTGGAACAATATACATCAAATTTAAAATTTATGGGTTTTTGAAAAGCAGTTTGAAAGATTCCGATTATACTGGTAAAATATAATAAAGAACTGATTTAGTTACTTTTACATGAAAGAGGGTATGAGTATTGAAAGTACGTAAAGCGATTATACCGGCTGCCGGTCTTGGGACAAGGTTTCTGCCTGCTACAAAAGCACAGCCAAAGGAAATGCTCCCCATAGTAGACAAGCCAACCATACAGTACATTGTTGAGGAAGCCATTGATTCGGGAATTGAAGATATTATAATAATTAGCGGAAGAAACAAGAGAGCTATTGAAGACCACTTTGACAAATCATATGAGCTTGAAGATGAGTTGCAGAAAAAAAACAAGCAGGATTTGCTTAATATTGTTAAGGATATATCCAACTTGGTAGACATACATTATATAAGGCAGAAGGAACCAAAAGGCCTCGGACATGCCATACATTGCGCAAAGTCCTTTATAGGGAATGAGCCGTTTGCAGTTCTTTTAGGTGATGATATAGTGGATTCGGAGGTCCCCTGCCTTAAACAAATGATTGATGTGTATAATGAATACAAGACTACCGTTCTTGGCGTTCAGCATGTTCCGACGCAAGACGTGCCTAAATACGGAATTGTTAGCTGTAAGCAGGTTGATGACAGGGTTTTCAAGGTAAAGGACCTTGTTGAAAAACCTGAAATAGACAAAGCACCTTCAAATATTGCCATTCTGGGAAGGTATATTATAACTCCGCAAATATTTGAGTTCCTGGAGAATGTTGCACCAGGCAAGGGCGGGGAGATTCAACTGACAGATGCGCTTAAGAGTCTTATCGGTTCTGAGGCCATTTATGCATATGATTTTATAGGGAAAAGATATGACGTGGGACACAGACTCGGATTTTTGGAGGCTACTGTCGAGTTTGCCCTAAAAAGGGAGGACTTGAAGGATGATTTCGGCAATTATCTAAAAGATGTGGTTTCAAAGATCTGATCGATATATTTAGGAATATCCTGGTACTTCGTAAAATCTCATTCTTTACTATATTTAAAGATTTTACAAAATATACTTCCTCTGTTCTAAGGCCTGGTTTTCTATAACTTTTAGACTTTACAGGCCACTAATCATTAAAACGGTTTGTTTAAGTACGGAAAATTGTACAGGAAAATAAAAAGCTCGGGAACATCCCGAGTTTTTATTTGATATTCAAAGTGTAAAAGTAAGCAAAGAACCGGGTCCCCTGCTTACTTAATAATTATATGCATCTGCAGGGGCGGCGCCAATCTGAAGTATAAACACTGTAGAAAGCAGGCAGAATGCGATTGTACAGGCGGCCATGACATGGTTTAAAAATTTCAGTTTTGTATGGGAGAACCTTTCTACGGCCTTGCCGTAAAAATATGCAACCGAAATGAGCATTAATGCGGCATATCTGAAATTCTGTGCGCATACTACGGGATTTGACAATCTGGATTGAAACAGCAGTGCATAGGGAAGAATAAGATTTAAAACAAACAAATATCCATAGCCTTTAAAAATATTCTTGTTTTCCAATATGATATATATAGCGATAATGACAAATATGATTATTACTGAAAACAGTAACAGCGTTGCAATTGTCTCCAATCCCGGAAACCGCCATTCTCCGAAAAGGGAGGATTTTAAAACGTAATCCGAAAACAGCTCGCTTTTGCCGGAGAAGGGGTCTTCAGTAAACGGCTTTTTGATAAGACCTTCCAAAGGTATATAAAACAGGGTTTTCAGAGTATTGGGATACTTGTCAAAGTCTACGCCGGGCGCATAAAAGAAGCTCTGCTTGTATAATATGTATTGCCTTATCGGATAACTGAGGGAAAGCGGTATTGAAACGGCAAAAAATAGCGAGTACTGGTTTAAGTAACTCATGTAGCTTTTCCGGTTCTGGATAAGGACAACAATAAAAGCTGCAATAATTATTGGGAATATAATTACTGCGTTCTTCTTAGTAAGCATTGTAATGGAAACTGCTATAGACAACAAGGCCATGTTCTTTATGTTCTTGTTATAAATCCACCTTATCAGGCAATAAAAGCTCAATGTGTAGAAGAAGTACATTGTATTGTCATTGTTAAGGAAAGATGCAAAGTATATGTTATATGGGAAAAATGCAAATATTGAAACTCCTGCTAGGATAACAGTGTTGCTTACCCTTATTTGCTTAAAAATTTTATAAACAAGTATGAGTGTCATGCAGCTCAAGAATACCATAAATAACTGCACTAACCGCAGAGAATTAAATTCGCTCAAGCCGAAAACCTTACCGAAGCTGTAGAAAATAGATGAAAGTACATGATGAACAGGAGGATGATAGGCCTGACAGTAATCAACATTCGGCAGTGACATGGTATCTGCCATATGCTTGATATAATCAATATGATTGAAGCTGCTTCCGATTACGTCATGCTGGCGCATGGTAAAAGGGGTGTATACCGTATAAACCACCCTTAAGAATACTCCTAATACTATCGCAAATGAAGGAAGTGTATCAACCTTTAACTTGCCCTTTGATGCCATGTAGGCAGCGAAACCCACCAGTGGAATCAAGGCGGCAGTAAAAGAAATCTGTACGGCTGTTGTGGATAAATTTTTGCTGTTCAGGAAATAAAAGAAAAACATAGCTATAAGAAATACCGAGAGCGATAAGATATAGTGGTCGGCTATAAAAAACCCTTTGGTACTTACCTTACCCCTGCTTTTCTGAGGTGCTTTACGAGACATTTTTATGTTTGCCATTTTATCACCAGTTAGTGCTTTATTTTAGCAGCTTTTATCAGATGCTAATCATAAATAATTCTACCAATATATGAATTATTAATCAATACCGAAAGTAAAACGGGACACCCCCCTTATCACAAAAGGTGTGTCCCATCAGCTTTATTTGCGGTTTAGTGCTTTTTTAACATAATCTATATGATATTAAATAATCGATTGGTATAGTGCATGTAAAAACATTAATAATGAAAACCGTTATCTTTTTAATCCTTAACAAATGATACATTAATCGCTTTAACGAATTCCTCATTATTCTTTGTCTGTACAAGGCGGTTTATGATCATCTCGGTAACTTCTGCAGTACCCATGTTGCTCATAGCTTTCCTGATAGCCCATATACTCTCCAGTTCCTTCTGGTTAAGAAGCAATTCTTCTCTTCTTGTGCTTGACTTGTTTACATCAATTGCAGGGAATATACGTTTTTCAGACAATCTCCTGTCGAGGTGGAGCTCCATGTTACCGGTTCCCTTGAATTCTTCAAATATAACATCATCCATTCTGCTTCCGGTCTCAATAAGAGCAGTAGCCATAATTGTAAGACTTCCGCCGAATTCAATATTTCTTGCAGCCCCGAAAAACCTCTTTGGTTTATGCAATGCGCCCGGATCAAGACCGCCTGAGAGAGTTCTTCCGGTTGGCGGTATTGTAAGGTTATAAGCTCTGGCAAGCCTTGTAATACTG
>JAEZNF010000321.1 GCA_023441845.1 Bacillota bacterium
GGTGCAGGAAGAGAAGCGGCTATAAGAGCATTGCAGGCTGCCGGCTTAGAAGTAAGCCTCATAAAGGACGTTACACCAATTCCTCACAACGGCTGCAGACCGCCGAAAAGAAGAAGAGTTTAATTTAATGACAAATATACGGTGACAATGATTCTTACACGAATGTGATAATGCGATTCATTGTCAAACAGTGATTAATAATATGGAGGTGTAAATTTAAATGGCAAGATATACTGACGCATCTTGTAGACTTTGCCGCAGGGAAGGAGAAAAACTTTTCCTGAAAGGAGAGAGATGCTATACTGATAAATGCTCCGTTAAAAGAAGAGTATATGCTCCCGGTCAGCATGGGCAGCAGAAAAAGAAACTGTCTGAGTATGGTCTCCAGCTCCGTGAAAAGCAAAAAGCAAGAAGATTTTACGGAATACTTGAGAGCCAATTCAGAAAGTACTTCGAAATGGCTTCAAAGAAAAAGGGGATTACAGGTGAAAACCTTCTCCAAATACTTGAAAGCAGACTTGACAACACAGTTTACAGACTCGGACTTGCAACATCAAGACCGGAAGCGAGGCAGCTTGTTACACATGGCCACTTTACTGTAAATAATAAGAAAGTAAATATTCCTTCTTATTTGCTTAAAGTCGGTGATGTTATTGCTTTAAAAGAAAAGAGCCGCGGATCGGATAAGTTTAAAGCTGTAAACGATATCGCAGGAGGTAAAGTTGTACCGAAGTGGTTGGAAATGGACCGTGATAATGTAACAGGAAAAGTTGTTGCTATTCCTTCGAGAGAAGATATAGACCTACCGATTAAAGAACATTTAATCGTAGAATTGTACTCCAAGTAATAGTTACGGTTATCTAATTTACTGCTGCAGCAACTGAAAAAAATTTCGATTTAATATAAATTGACTAATGATAACAAAGGACAAAAAAGAATCAGTTGCCCTCAAAAAAATTAAAACGGTTTAATAAAAGGAGGGTTTTAGGTGATCGAAATAGAAAAGCCGAAGATTGAATGTATAACCGGCAGCGATGACAATACGTACGGTAAATTTGTTATAGAGCCTCTGGAAAGGGGCTACGGAACAACTCTTGGTAACTCATTAAGAAGAATACTGCTATCATCTTTACCGGGAGCAGCTGTTACATCAATCAAAATAGACGGTGTACTGCACGAATTTTCAACAATACCAGGTATAGTGGAAGATGTTACGGAAATTATTCTGAACATCAAAGGTCTTTCACTGAAAATGCACAGTGAAGGACAGAAAATAGTTTATATTGAAGCTGACGGTGAAGGACCTGTTACTGCAGCAGATATCAAGGCTGATGCAGATGTTGAGATATTGAATCCTGACCTTCACATAGCGACATTAAACGGTGAACATAAGCTATATATGGAATTATCGCTCAGCAGGGGAAGGGGATATGTTCCGGCTGAAAAGAATAAACAACCGGGCCAGCCCATTGGAGTTATTCCTGTTGATTCGATATACACACCTGTAAGAAAAGTCAATTACACGGTGGAAAATACGCGTGTAGGCCAGGTTACAGATTATGACAGGTTAACGTTGGAAGTCTGGACCAATGGAAGTATTAAATCAGACGAAGCAATAAGCTTGGGGGCAAAGATACTTAGTGAACACTTGAACTTGTTTATTGATTTATCCGATCAGGCAAAACATACTGAGATAATGGTCGAAAAAGAAGAGACCAAAAAAGAAAAAGTTCTGGAAATGACAATCGAAGAACTTGATCTTTCGGTAAGGTCGTATAACTGCTTAAAGAGAGCAGGTATAAATACAGTTGAAGATTTAACTAACAGAACCGAAGAAGACATGATGAAGGTCAGAAACCTGGGTAGGAAATCCCTGGAGGAAGTTCTTCAGAAATTAAGTGCTTTGGGATTAGCACTTGCTCCAAGTGAAGATTAATTTATAAAGGTTCCAGGGAAGTATTCCGAGATAATGAGTTAAGTTTGGATATTTCCCTCATTACAAGGCAAGGGAGGTTAATAAAATGCCAGTACAAAGGAAGTTAGGACGTGCAACAGACCAAAGGAAAGCAATATTAAAGGGTCTTGTTACATCTCTGTTTGAGCATGGCAAAATTGAAACTACTGAGGCAAGGGCCAAAGAAGTTAAAAATATAGCTGAAAAGATGATTGCGCTTGCTATAAAGGAAGCTGATAATTTCACATCAAAGCAGGTTACAATAAGCGCCCCTAAGTTGGACAGCAAGGGACAGAAGATTTTGAAGGATGCTACATCTAAAAACGGTAAGAAATACAAAGTAGTAGACAGAGAAACCAAGACTGATATGAGACAGGTTGATAGTCCTTCAAAGCTGCACGCTAGAAGACAGATTATCAATTGGCTCTATAAGGTTAAAGATTCAGAAGGAAAAGATCTGAAACTTGCAAATAAGCTCTTTAATGAAATAGCTCCGAAGTATAAAGGTAAGAATGGCGGATATACAAGGATATACAAGTTAGGACCAAGGCGTGGAGATGCAGCTGAAGTTGTTTTATTAGAGCTTGTTTAATTAATTTGTTAATCAAATATTATAAGAGAGGGATTAGGTAAAATTACATCTACTTAATCCCTTTTGGTGTGTAATGGTAAAAATTATGAATGAATACATGGTTAACTTTGAAGATGTTGATTTTATATATAAAACCTCATTTACAAGCGGGAACGAGGTAAAGGCCCTGTCAGATATTAATATTGATATTGAAAAAGGTCAGTATGTTGCTGTTATCGGGAGGAACGGTTCCGGTAAGTCAACCATGGCAAGGCTTATTAATGCTCTTTTAACGCCAGTAAAAGGGATAGTTTATATAAATGGCATGAATACTACAATGACCACAAATCTTTGGGAAATCAGAAAAACAGCAGGAATCGTTTTTCAAAACCCGGAAAATCAGATAGTAGGAACAGTGATAGAAGAGGATGTGGCATTTGGACCTGAAAACCTCGGAATTCCTCCTGCAGAAATCCAAAAAAGAGTTGATGATGCTTTGTATAAGGTAGGAATGGAAGAATATAAAAACCACGCATCTCATCTTTTATCCGGAGGGCAAAAACAAAAGATAGCAATAGCGGGCATACTGGCTATGAAGCCACAATGCATAATACTTGATGAAGCAACAGCTATGCTTGATCCGGTAAGCAGGCGGGAAATTGTCAGTGTAATAAAAAGCCTGAACCGGAATGAAAATATTACAGTTATCCATATCACCCACCATATGGATGAAGCTATTATGGCGAAAAGGGTAATTGTAATAGACGACGGAAGGGTTAAACTGGATGGTAAGCCGGAGGAAGTATTCTCCAATGTTGATGAAATAAAAAAGCTGGGGCTGGACGTCCCGCAAATAACAGA
>JAEZNF010000439.1 GCA_023441845.1 Bacillota bacterium
CCAATTTCCTTAATATACACCCTGAAGGCGGCAATACTTGAAGTAAGAATTGCAGGTTGAGTATTTTCGGTTTTTGTAAGTTCTTCCATACTTCCTTCGAAGCACAATCCTTTAAGGTCAAAGTTTAAAGCCTCATTAGCTTCTTCAAAGGTGTTTTTTGCGATCTTAAATTCCTCGCATAGTTTTTTTCCCATTCCGATATATTGTGACCCTTGACCAGGGAACAAAAATGCTATTTTATTCATATGACTCGATTTTCCTTTCCCCTATTCTTCAACTACTCATTATGCGTGACATTGATCTTATTTAGAAAACCCTGAATTTTAAAGTACCTTTTCTTTAAATACTGCCCTCTTCATATTCGCATTCTTCAATTTTCTCACCAGGTACGTCCATATAGATTTTTGCAAGTTTAGCGATCGTTGTATTGTCAAACAAGGTCTGCAAAGAAATATCCCTGCGGAATACTTTTCTGAGCTTCGTTATAAAGGCAACTGCCAGTAAAGAGTGCCCTCCCAGTTCAAAGAAGTCATCATTCACCCCTATGCGCTCATAACCCAAAATATCCTGACAGACTTCTTCGATACGCTTTTCAGTTTCGTTTCCCGGAGCACAATATGGTGTATCCAATTCAGGCCGCGGAAGCTTCGTCAGCTTTTCGCTTCCGGAAGTCTTAAAACCGTCTTCTCTCCCGTCCAATTTTATACCCAAGGCTGATATCTCAAGATTTGCAGAAACGTCTTCCATCTCCGAGCATATTTTCTCAACTTTCTCTTTTAGCTCCAGCATGCTGCGAAGCTGTCTTTCAAGCACTTCTTTTTTGTTGCTGGAATCATTATTGATCTTCAAGGTAACAGACAGTTTGCCTTCCTTCAAAGCCGAGTTAAGCAATTCCTCTGTAACGTCACTTTCCGAACAAATATTAAGATCATTTTCAACTGTCTCCTTTTCCTGCTTACCGGGCTCTATCCAAAAACGTTTCCTTTCAAAAGGGTATGTAGGCAGTATTATCCTGCGTCTCTTTTCATCTTCATACAACCTGTTCCAATTTACCCTTCCGCCATAAGTCCAATAAGTTCCCAAACATAGGAGCAAATGCCTGGATTCGGATTTGCAATCATCTTTTGAAGGCATTACAGCAATAATTTTTAAAGCCGGATTTTCTTTACCTAACGCTCTTAACTTAACACCAAAGGCACCTTCGGCACCGACTTCCATTAAAATCCCACCGGAATCCTCAGAGATTTTTATAAGAGCCTTTTCAAATCCCATACCGGACCTTTGACGTATCCAGTACTGCGGGCTGGCCGCTTCCCCGTCAGTTATGAAGCCGCCTGTTATACCTGATACAAATGGAATTTCAGGTCTGCTTAAAGAAATACTGTTAATATTGGCTTCAAATGACACTATAAGCTTTAAGGCGTCCTCAAGTGACATTACACCGGAAATACAAGCAGCCACATATTCCCCTACTCCTTCGCCAATCATATGCTGCGGATAAATCTCACACTCCATTAAAAGCTTCGCTAAAGCATATTCAATTATAAATGTAAAAGCAGCCTTTATATTTTCGTTTTGTACAGTTTCCCCTGATGCCGATTTACTACGTTCTTTAAACATCCACCGCTTTATAACGATACCGGTTTCTTTTTCCATGATACCCGCAACATGGTCAACTGTCCTTTTAAATACAGGCTCAACATTATAAAGCTCCATCCCCATATTCATATAATAGTTGTCTGTCCCGGAAAACATGAATATTACGGACTGTTCCCCGGATTTTTGCATCCGGGCTATAACATCATCACTATTCTCTATCTCCAGCTTGTTTTTTAAATCCTCAATGTCTCTTACAGCCAATACTTTTCTGTGATTGAAGTTTCTGCGACCCACTTGAAGAGTAAATGCCGCATCCGCAAGATTTATGTCCGTATTTTTATTTAAATGCCCGGCAAGGTTTGAACACATCTTTTCAAGTGCCGGCTCCGTCTTCGCCGACAAACAAATAAGCTGCCACGGCCTGTTTGATTCCTTTGCAGGAGATAACTCAGGCGCTTCTTCAAGTATTACATGAGTATTGGTTCCTCCGATTCCAAAGGAGCTCACTCCGGCCCTTAAAGGGCTGCCGTCCGTTTCCCATTTTGAAAGTCTTGAATTCACATAAAAAGGACTGTCCGTAAAATCAATCTTCGGATTGGGTTCTTCAAAATTAAGGCTTGGCGGTATTACCCTGTTTTTCATGGCAAGCACTGTCTTGATAACGCTTGCAAGGCCTCCTGCATTAACCAGATGACCTATATTGGTTTTTACAGACCCTATGGCACAGTATTGTTTTTTATCCGTATATGAACGGAATGCCTTTGTCAATGCGGCTATTTCGATCGGATCGCCAAGATTGGTTCCTGTTCCGTGAGTTTCAACATATGTTATTGTCTCCGGGTCTACTTCCGATACGGCTATTGCCTCGGCAATACACTCAGCCTGCCCATCAACACTGGGGGCGGTATAACTGTTTTTTAGAGAACCGTCGTTATTGATACCCATTCCCCTTATAACAGCATGAATACAATCGCCATCTGCTATAGCATCCTCCAACCGTTTTAATGCAACAACTGCCAATCCACTTCCGCTGACAGTTCCGTTCGCTTTTGAATCAAATGCCCTGCAGTGTCCATCGGAAGAACCGATTCCACCTTCCTGATAGAAAAATGCTTCATTTCTTGATACCTGGAAACTTACTCCTCCTGCCAATGCTATATCACACCCATAGTTAAGAAGGTTCTGACAGGCATAATGAAGTGCAACCATTGAAGAGGAACAAAGAGTATTTACGTTGACACTTGGTCCAAGAAGGTTCATTTTGTATGATACCTTTGTTGCTAAAAAATCCTGTCCATTTGCCAGCATTATCTTAAATGACCCTACATCTTCTACAAGGCCCGGGTTTGAGTAGAGATTTCTAATCATATAACCGCTCAGGTTTGCACCTGCATATACCGCAATACGGCCATCATAAAGCTCTGAACTGTAACCGGCGCTTTCCAGCACTTCCCATGCGCTTTCCAGGAACAAACGATGTTGTGGGTCCATAATTTCCGCTTCTCTTGCCGAATAATCAAAGAATGCCGCATCGAATAGGTCCATATCCTCTAAAATGGCATCAGCCGCTACAAATTTGGGATTATCCAGCAAATGTTTATCAATGCCCATTTTTATCAATTCGTCTCTATTGAAAAATCTAACTGATTCAACACCTTTATAAAGGTTGCTCCAGAACTCATCCATATCTTTCGCACCCGGAAAACGTCCTGCCATTCCGATTATTGCTACAGACCCCAACAAATTATTTTCTTCTGAACTGCTCATTCCACTAAGTCCCTCCCTGATAGAATATTAATTGCTTGTTTTGATAACTTATTTATAACTTCCTTTTTAACATTGCCTCTCTCTTTTGCTTCATTATCTCCCTTTGTTTTTTGACCCTCATGTTCAGATTTTCAAAACTTGCCTTTTCCTCTATATGATCACTTTCAAGGTTTTTTGCAATTAGTGCAACAGTATTGTACTTATAAAGGTCAACCGCAGTAATATCCGTTTTAAACTTCTCTTTTATTTTGGAATGCAGTTGAACAAGAAGAAGCGAATCGCCTCCAAGCTCAAAAAAGTCATCATATATACCAATTCCGTCAACACCTAAAAGTTTCTGCCATATTTTAACCAATTCTTTCTCATTATCATTTTTAGGTGCAACATACTCACAAGAAAGATCCGGCCTGGGATAAAGATTTACAGAAGCAGCCTGTTCATCCGACTCTATTGAGTCCTTTAGCTGCCTGGCATACCCCGCCTCATCAATCGCAATTTGAATATCCTTGGTAGAAACAATGACCCGGGAAGTATAACATCCTTCCATTATTTTCTCTAAGGCTTTTAATCCCTCTGATACTGTAATTCCTCCATCCTGTATATCTTGCTTTTTGTCCACATCCCCGTATATCCTTTCCAATTCAGCCGATTCAGGTATTGGCCTAATGTTATTGTTTCCCAACTTTATATATGAAGCCCTGTCTTCATTAACATACCTCATTGAGAAGCCTTTAATTTCAACCGATTTGAAACCCTCGGCATTTAAAATATCTATATCGCATTTTATTGTTTCGCTCAGTTCCCTGTACTCACTCTTAAATTTGAAATGTCCATATATCTTTTTATCCAGATCTTCTTTTATAACTATTTTTTCATATGAGAACGGAAGATAATTTCCGCCTGTTGCCAGTCTCACAGCCCCTGTTGCTATATCCAGAAGAGCAGGATGAAGTTTATATATTTTCAAATCTTCAACAAGATCTTCGGGAAGTTCTACTTCAACAATTCCCTCTTCAATTCCAAACATAATATTTCTTAATGTTCGCCACCTTTTCCCGAAGCTTATAAACTCCTCGGAAATATCTTTACCAATATCTTCTTTGCCGTTAGAATAGGTTGTATTCTTGCCCAAGTGTTCTATCAATCCGTTAATATCGGTACAATTCTTTTTATCGATCCCGGCTGACGCTACGGAACCCCTCACATGCTCCTGCCAGTAGTCCTGTTCTGTGACTTCCGAACATAGTCTTGTCACCACTTTAAAATCAAATGATTTTTCGTTTGCTGTCAGTATAGTAAGCACATCTCTAGTTTCATTTTCTCTTGCAGACAACGGAGTCAAAAATGTAACGTTATTAATTTCTACCGGACCTTCCCCGGCAATTTGACAGTACGCGGCCTTAGCCATTTCAAGGTAGGTTGTCCCTGCTACAGTCGGAATACCCATTACAAGATGTTCCGACAATACCCAATCCTTTTTTGGACTTAACTGCGAATAATAGACCACCTTTTCCTGTGTATCAATTATCCTTTTTCCAATGAGAGGATGCAGTTCCTCGGGATTTGATTGAATACGGTTTCCAATACCAACAGCCATACCAACACCGGGCCACCTGTCCCAGTTAACCGAAACACAGCGTGTGCTTCCCCTTGAATCGTTCAAATACGCAAAAGCATCCATAAATGCATTGGCCGAGCAGTAATCAACCTGGCCAAAACCTCCGGTTACTGCATTTAGTGATGAATTCATGATAAAGAAATCAGGTTTGCTATCCCTGAAGGCCTCATAAAGAGCTAATGTACCCATGACCTTGGGAGCAAAAACATTTTCAGCGAATTCTTTCTTTTTAAGCTGTATCATTCCTCCTCCCGGATTTCCTGCAGCATGAATAATCCCATGAATTTTCCCGAACCTTTGTTCAGCTTGGATTTTAATGTTCCCTACTTGTTCGGGATCACTTACATCTGCCTGTAATACCAGAACCTCCCCACCTGACTTTTGTACTTTCCTAAGTTGCCTGATTTTAGCAGAAGTTTTATCATTTGGTCCATGAGTATCAAGCCATTCATCCCATGCCTCCATTTTGGGAAATTCAGACCTTCCGACCAAAACAAGCTTTCCTTCAACCTCATCTGCAAGGTATTGTGCTATCGATAGTCCAATACCACCCAGACCGCCTGTTATCATATAAACACCCTTGCTTCTTAATGTAATTGCAGGTTTGTTATTTTGCTCCATCTCTATATTTTCAAAGTGTTGTGCCCATCGTTGGCCTCCCCGGTACGCTACAACCCCTTCAACCGAGTCAATAAAAGTCTCGGCTGCAAGCTCCAAGGCCATATCCTGTTCATATGAACCATTACCCTCAGGTATGGCAAAATCAATGCTTGTTGACTTTATATTCGGGTACTCTTGCGATATAACCTTACAAGGCCCCATAACCAATGTCTTTTCCGGGCAAAAAACAGGTTCTCCGAATATCTTGTGCATATTATTCGTTACTACTTTTAACTGTATTACATTCTTCCATCCCAGTTTACCTATGCTTTGCACCATATAAACAAGACTGAAAAACAGCCTTGTTCCCCTATAAACCCGCTGCTTCATTAATACCGGTTCTTTATCTGCGGTTACACCAAGCATGTTTACTATTAATCCCGGAACCTTACCTGCTTCTTCAATATCTTTGAGCAATACATCATAATCCTCAGCGTGTCCGCTGTTTATCGAATAAGAGTTTTCACTGTACTTTTTGTATTCATTGCCATCAACTACAGTTATAACCTCAACACCCGATTCTTTAAGGTTATCTGTATATTTATTTTCAAGTATTCCGCTGTTCATAAAAGCCAGACAAATTGTTCCTTCAGTAGCCATATTGGCCAGCGGGGCATTCTTAAGCGATTGTTTCCAAATTGGAGAATAAAACCACTTTGCCGGTTCATTTTTTATTCGTTCAGGCTTATCATGGTTTCCATCCGTTATTTTTTTCTTGCCGGCATTTACCCAGTATGATTGACCTTCAAACGGATAGACCGGTAAAGGAATACGCCTTCTCTTATCTCCTTCATGAAGCTTTGTCCAATCTATTTTTTCTCCCGACAGCCAGAGTTTTCCGATCTCGTCCAGAGAGTATTCCGTAATATTTCCGTTAAACGGCCGGGCAACAAAGTTTGATAAATCTCCGGAATCAAATATCCGTTTATTACCGGCATCCCTGTTTTCCAAAACAGCAATCGCATCCTCCCTTGATGAACAAATAAAGAATCTCTTTTTTTCAAACTCTCTTCTGCCTACCTGCAGAGTAAATGCCGCATCTCCCATATCAATAGTTTCATTATCTTTTAAATGCCCTGAAAAGTTGGATATTATTGTGTCCAAAGCCCTGTCTGTTTTAGCCGAAAACACCATCAGGTATTTTGACTCGCCTAAAATACGCCTTTCATTTTTCCCTGCTTCTTCAAGTATAATATGTGCATTTGTGCCTCCGATTCCAAACGAGCTTACACCTGCGCGTATAAGTGAATCATTCTTTTCCAGAGTCTTCAGTGCGGTATTCACATAAAACGGGCTGCTGTCAAAATCAATCTTTGGGTTAGACTTGCTAAAATTAAGACTCGGAGGCAGGATTTTATTTTTTATGGACAAAACAGTTTTAATAAATCCAATAACACCTGATGCCGCATCCAGATGACCGATGTTTGTTTTTACCGAACCGATTGCACAGTAAGATTTCCTGTTTGTTTTTTCGCCAAATGCCTGTTTTAATGCCTCCAACTCGATAGGATCTCCCAACGGCGTGCCTGTTCCATGGGTTTCAATAAAATCAATAGTATCAGGATCAATACCCGCTTTTCTTTGTGCTTCACGTATTACCTCTGTTTGTCCTTCAATACTTGGTGCCGTATATCCGACTTTCAGAGAGCCGTCGTTATTAACGGCAGAGCCCTTAATAACTGCATAAATATTATCACCGTCTTTTAAAGCATCCCTGAGCCTTTTAAGTATTACAACACCCGCACCGTTTCCTCCGACCGTGCCCCGGGCATTCTCATCAAAAGCCCTGCAGTGGCCGTCAGGAGAGAGGATCATCCCTTCCTGATAAATATAACCGGTCCTCTGCGGCAGCCGTATACTTACACCACCGGCAAGGGCCATATCGCATTCTTTATTTATAAGGCTCCGACATGCAAGATGAACAGCAACCAGAGATGATGAACATGCTGTCTGAACCGTTATACCCGGCCCTTTCAGATTAAGCTTATACGCAATACGCGTAGCCAGAAAATCCTTATCATTGCTTATCATTAACTGATAGTCGTTTGCAATATTTCCGGCTCCATCTTCAGAAGAAAGATTATTGATGTATGTGTTCATTCCTACACTGGCAAACGTGCCGGTTTTTCCATAAAACCTTTGAGTGTCATACCCTGCATTCTCCAGAGCCTTCCATGACTCTTCAAGGAAAACCCTCTGCTGCGGATCGATTATTTTCGCTTCCCTCGGATTGTAACCAAAGAACTGTGCATCAAATTTGTCAACATCCTCAAGTACTCCCCAGGCTTTGACATAATCAGGTCTTTTCAAAATTTCAGGGTCGACACCTTCATTTATTATTTCGCTGTCCGAAAAACGGCTTATGGATTCTATTCCATTG
>JAEZNF010000442.1 GCA_023441845.1 Bacillota bacterium
CAAGATGGGCATCGGTGTCAGGGCAAGGCAGTCCTGAATACATCAAGGTCGATTTAGGTTCAGTATGTGATATAAATAAAATCGTGATATATTGGGAAGATGCATTTGCAACACAGTATAAAATTAATGTTTCGACCGACGGTACTACATGGACCACAGCTTACGAACAGTATGGCGGAAAAGGCGGAGCAGACGAAATCAAACTTTCAAAAACATATAGCGCCCGCTATATAAAGCTGGATTGCAGCCAAAAGACCAATTATGAGTGGGGCTACTCGGTGTGGGAAATGCTGGTGTATGGAACTGACAACAATACCCCAACACCGACTCCAACTCCTACAGCTAAACCCGGTAATACCATATCGGGATATATAAGGCCTGATTTTGATCAATCAACTACTGCATCGGCGTTAAAAGCAGGATTTAAGGTGCAGGTGGGTTCATTGTCGGCCATTACCGATGAGTCAGGGGCTTTTAGCATTAATAACGTTCCTTCATCGTATACAAATGAGACAGCAATAGTATCGAAAGCCGGATACCTCACAAGGGAGGTAAATTGTGTTAGTGTTGGATGCAAAATAGGGAGTATTTCTTCTCCCCTGGAAATGTGGGCAGGAGATATGCCTTCAAAGGGTATTCAGAATGGAGCAATAAATATGTCCGATGTTATGACCATTGCAGCAAGTTTCAATACAGTTTCTACAAGTGCAAAATATGTAGCCGAATGTGACATTAACAAAGATAATGCAATAAATATGAATGATATTATCATTTTGGCAAGACATTTTAATAAGAGTATGAATGATTACCCTGAATATTTGCCCATGGAATCGTAATATATGGTGTTTATTTCGGGTTTGGAAGGATTATTGAATTATCTGCAATTTAAAACAGGCATCCCACTTGAACGGGGATGCCCATTTTGTAAAATTATTTTTTAATAATATATCACTTGTTGGACGTTCGCCTCTATTACAATTGTATTTGACCCGTTCCAGTGGTAAAATTACATGATATAGAAATCATTCTGGAGGCGTATAAATTGGATAATAAAATACTTCAAGACTTCTACTCATGGTTTAATGATTATGTCAGAGGGTTTTATTCAGAAGATACAGATATACAATTCAATATAAAACTAAAGGAAGAACATACCTTAAGAGTATGTGAAAATATCCTATCCATAAGCAATTCCATAGGATTACATGAAGATGGTATTCTAATAGCCCAAACGATAGCACTGTTTCATGATGTTGGACGTTTTGGACAATATATCAAATATAGGACTTTTTCCGATTATAGATCGGAAAATCATGCAATGCTAGGCATAAAGGTGCTGGAGGAATTTAAGGTACTAGACATACTGCCCGAATATGAAAAAGAAATAATACTAAAAGCAATTGGATACCATAATGTATGTGTTTTGCCGGATGGTGAAGATGAGCGGTGCATACTTTTTTCAAAACTCATCAGGGATGCCGATAAACTGGATATTTTCGGTATACTGGCAAAATACTATGAAACCCCTGGTGATTTTCCGCATTTTAAGGGTGGAGGGACTTCAGGCATAAATGGTTATTCTGAAAAGGTAGTTTTAGATGTTTTAAATAGCAGGAATGTATTGTATACCGATGTTAAGACATCGCACGATATGAAACTCCTCAGACTATCATGGATTTTCGATATAAATTTTAAATATACCTTGCTTCAGATAAAGGAAAGAGGTTTTATAGAAAAGATAATAAAAGCGCTGCCTTCAAACGAAGAAATTCTTAAAGTCAGCAAATATATTGAAGAATATATCACCGGCAGGTTATAGTGCGCGTAGGAGGTTAAAGCAAACGCAATCAGTGTATTTGCATTAAATTCATTTCGCTTCTCTTTAAAATCGTCCTGTAATTGTTTAATATCCTCTATAACAATGCTATTGCCAAGGATTACTATAAAATGCTCATGCGTATCCTTTATATAATTCTCGGCACATAGCAGCGCTGGTTCAGGGATTTCCTTCCTGAATTGTATAATATAATTTCGCACCCCGCTGTTTTCCGGTCCGAAGAAGTCTGTAAAAATCTCCGGGGAATTTTCCGGATGTTACTCTTAAAATTTCTTTTATTAATTCAAACTTACTTTTTAAAAGTAAAATTTGCAATTGGGTATTGACTAATTAGGGAAAAGAGTTTATATTAATTAAATAGTTTGGCAACCTAATTAATTAAGGACTGTTACTAAAATACTAACTCTCTCTACAAAGAAAGGAAATTTATGAATCAGCTTACATCGAAGAAAAAATTGACAGTTACGATAGCGCTAATGGCAACTATGTTTTTTGCAGCTATTAATCAAACAATCATAAGTTCGGCATTGCCGAAAATTATTGCACAATTGGGGGGACTTGATTATTACTCCTGGGTAATTACAGGATATATGCTTACCTCAACCATAGCTACCGTTATATTTGGGAAGTTATCAGACATCTATGGAAGAAGGGTATTTCTTCTTTTAGGAATCGCTGTTTTTCTTGTGGGTTCTTTTTTAACGGGTTTATCAGATAATATTTTTCAAATGATAGCATTTCGTGGAGTACAAGGAGTGGGCGGAGGTATATTGATGTCAATCTCACTTACCGCTATAGGTGATTTATACGCTCCAAAAGAAAGAGCTAAATGGACAGGCGTCATGATGTCTATCTTTGGTATTTCCAGTATCCTTGGACCGGTTCTTGGAGGTGCAATGATCGATTATATGGCGTGGAAATGGCTATTCTGGATTTTCTTGCCGTTGGGAGTAGTTGCTTTCATTATGATTTGGGGATTGTACCCTAAAGTAACCGAAAAGTCCACGGAATCAATTGATTTTCTTGGATCACTCTTCCTGGCAATTTCAATTACCAGCTTGCTTCTGGGATTCTCATGGGCTGGGACTAAATATGCCTGGGCTTCGCCGCAGATTATCGGTATATTTGCTACGACTATAGCGGCAATAATCCTTCTTATCCTTGTTGAACGTAAAGCGAAAACTCCTGTTATGCCACTTTCTTTATTTAGGAATAAGGGTGTAACCATTTCATACGCAGCCAGCTTTGTTATGAGTGGCGGAATGATGGGGGCAATGTCGTATATGCCTTTCTATATTCAAGGT
>JAEZNF010000486.1 GCA_023441845.1 Bacillota bacterium
CCACCAAGGTGTCCGCTTGAACCTGTCCCAGGTATTGCAAAGTTAATCATCTGTACCGCAAATACAAATGCTCCCATGACACCCATCAACGGTATTTTTTTTTCATCTATTTCGTTCCTGATTTTCCTGATTGAATAAGCCGCAGCCGCACCTGCCGCAGCCAGCATAACTCCGCCTACGGCCGGCGAAATCAAAGTATCAGCCATATGCATAATCTAAATCTTCCTCCTTATGAAATGTCCTGATTTCTCTTAAGAGAAAAGGCAACCAAAGCAATACTACAACGCGGGTTTTGTTGCGTTTAATAACCCAAAGTAAGAAATTATAGTATACATGACAAAATATAATTTCCGGGACATCAAAATAACCCATAAAAGGTATTTGCCTTTTGGCACACACCCTTCATGGGTCTTATTTACTACAGCAACTCATAACATCGCAGAAACCTTCATGGCTCCTATTTCATGCTAAATATACCACAGCATGCAAATACATGTCAACCGTTATTTTGCACACGAGCATAATACGCGGATATTATCGGTCAAACAAAACTTATTAAATTATTCAATTCTCTTAAAAAGCCCTGTTTTCCGTTATATCTGCTTTACTTCCAGTTGCCATTAATAATTGTCGCAAAGAAGCTCGAAATATGCCTGCGGATGAGCACATGCCGGACATTTATCCGGAGCCCCTTCTCCCTCATGCACATAACCGCAGTTGTCGCACTTCCATAACACTTTTTGCTCTTTCTTAAACACCGAACCGTTGTCAACATTTTCGGCAAGCTTTCTAAACCGCTCTTCATGGTGTTTTTCAACTGTTGCTATAAACCTGAATGTTGCAGCCACTTCAGGAAATCCTTCTTCTTGTGCAACCTCTGCAAAAGCCGGATACAGTTCATGCCATTCCTCATTTTCTCCATCCGCTGCCGCTTTCAGGTTATCAAGTGTATTTCCGTAAGCAACAGGATAAGATGCATTGATATCAATAGCAGCCGGGAGCTCACCCTGCAAACCCTCAATCATCAATTTATAGAACCTTTTGGCATGTTCTTTTTCATTATCGGCAGTTTCAATAAAAAATTTCTTTATTTGCTTGTATCCTTCCTTATCTGCAACCGAAGCATAAAATGTGTAACGGTTGCGGGCCTGTGATTCACCGGCAAACGCCTTCAACAAGTTCTCTGCTGTTTTTGTTCCCTTTAAACTCTTCATTTCAATATCCTCCCAAAAATATACGTAAGTAAAATAAGTATATTAAACATTATACCCAAAATAGTCTAAAGCAAACACTATTCCCAGTTTTCCCATGCATCCGGCTTATAGCCTACCGTAGCCTGTTTGCCGTTTCTTACTATAGGAGTCTTATAGAGCTTAGGGTTTTTAAAAAGCACCTCTGCCGCCACATTACCCACCCCGAGCTGCTGCATATTAAGCAGTTTATATTCTCCTGCCCGGTCATTAATTAGCTCCTTTAAGCCTACCGCTGCCTTAACACTCTCAAATTCGCCCTTACTTAATCCGTACTTATTTAGGTCAACATATTGGTATTTGATCTTGCGTTCTTTAAAATATCGTTCCGTCTTTTGTGTATCAAAACACTTTTTGGCACCGAAAATCTGTATATTCATGTACCCTTAAGCTTCTCCTTCCATCAACCGGCTGTATTTGTAACCGAACATATAAAGTACCTCTTATCGTTAATTATCATTCTGTGGTTCCTTTTATTTATCTCTGCTGCTAAAAGTAGCTTCTGCTTCCTGTCGGATACGTCAAAAACCTCTATACAGGCGCTGTCCCCAAAAACTTTATTAAAAAACATATCTGCTCTTTCACTCTTAAAGCAGCGCTTTCCGATTAAAACATTCCTTACAGGCGTAACCTTTAAAACCATCATATGATATCACCCTTTCAACTTACTATAAAAATAGCTGCAGTTCAATTATTTTATCGAGTTTCTCACAAATTATTTTTTATTCGCTTTCATGCTATATTGCTTTTTTGTCAAAAGCCGCAGAAATATTTTTGCTGTACCTGTTTGCATAAGTGCTTGCCACAAATGAATCAGGCTTGATTTTTGCATCTATATCCATACTTTCAAAGTACCCGGTCATTTCTTTTACGAGATTTCTCGTTTCTCCCTTTGTACCTACGTCAATATGGGCCTCAAGTTTACAATCAAAGTTTTTGTATTTTGCCGAAAAATCGTAAAGAGTTTCCACTAACTGCTCGTTGATCATGTTTGCTATTTCATACGTCAATAAAGTCTCTTTCTCAATTTTTTCTTTCAGGCTGGTATAGCGTTTATGTTCAATCATTTTGGTTATGCAGCACCATGCTCCCTGCCCGATCCTGTGCATATGGATACCTGTTACGAAGCAAGTGTACTTTCCCTTCACCTGAGAATCTGTTCCGACAGCAAGTCTGAATTTGCTATCCGGATTTACCCTTATAAAGTATTTGATGCTCGCTATTACATCTGCAAAGCTCATATTCTTTTGCATTGAATTAAAAAATCTCATCTCTTCACCTTCTTAATAATAATTTTCTTATTTTTACATTGACTTCAATTCCAATCCATTCTTGCATTACAATAAAGAAAATCCTTCACTTCATGGTCCGACGGATTTATTGCATTTGATGGCGGAAAACAAAAGAAGCATCTCTTTGCTTCCCTTTCAAAAAACAAAAGAGTGGTTAAATCCTCACTATCGGACTTAACCACTCTCTAAATAAAATGCTTATATTCAAATCCCTTAAAAAAACTCTATCCGGGCACAATATCTACATGCATTTCAAACACTAGAGGATTAAGCCGATGCATACGCAAATCAATACCTGATCTGCCGGTTGTATTATTAAATTGTCTTAAACAAGCAGCTTTGAGTATAAACATGGGTAATCCTCCTTTCTTATTTATATTATAGTATTATTTAATATACTCTTACACACAACAACATATTTCAAAGCACAACAATAATATGTTATCACAGGTAACTTTAACCTGTCAAGGAATAAAACATTTTGTAACATTACCGTAATATTACCAGACCTGCTGTATCTATCTGAGAGTTCTTCTGTAATTGCTGAAATCTCCAAAAGAACTCCTTCCCTCTTCAATCACCCTATTGTTCAGTAAAACCGCGTAAATCAAGTCAAAAAATAAAATAAATACAGATAGCACGGCTATCAGAATTGATCTGTAGTTAACCCAGAAGGCAATCGCCGGAAGCAGGCTTCCTATCATTTTAAAAACTGCAATATTAACGGATTGGCCTTTAGTATTCCGACGTTTAATTAATAACAGTACAAACAGTATTGACATCATAAGATTCTGCGAAAAAGCTGCATATTTGCCATCAAAGTCCTTAAACTCCGGCACTGTAGCAATAATAACCGAAAAGCACATTACAGTAGTTAACAAAAATATTGTGTAAAAGAATTCTCGCGAGACAGCTTTAAAAAAGTCTTTCCGGCCATACTTGAGATACTGGACCACGATAACAACATCAAGTGCAAACCAGATAATGTTGATAATTTGCTGAAGGCCTCCGTGAGGGTAAATAAACGAAAAAATAAACTCCCATGAAATGTTTGCACAAATTGCTGCCATAGGCATACCCGAAGATTCATCCCTGAATCCCTGCCTTATTATAAGTATGTATGCAGCACTCCAAAAAAAGCCGCTGCCAAGCTGTAGAATAATCAACAAAATCTGCATCATATCAGCACTCCCCGTTATAAGGATTCATCAATTCTCTGATGTTCTTTATCTATATATATTGTTTTTACTCCCCGATTAGACCGGCTTATTGGGACAAAGCCGTGAAGCCGCTTTGTACTAATAAGCCGCCAAGGGAAATAAAAGGCCGGGGCCAACAAGGCCTGGGTTGCATAGACAAGAAATGGAGCGAAGCGGAATGACCAGCCCCACCAAGCCTTTTGCCGGATTTCCTTTCGGGAAATGGTCATAAAAAGGGCCTGCATATGCAAGCCCTTAAAACTTTACTTTGTTATTTCTATTTCTTCATAAATGCTCTACCTTTAACACCCGCTTAAATCATACACTGGCCAGTTTCTTAACCTTGTCAGGTTCAGTCTTGGCATTTGATTTAACCTTGTACTGCTTGAATTCCTCAATATTTTCAAAAGCTGTAGAAATCATCAGCTTTATTCTGTTTAACTGGTTAACTTCGCTTGCACCCGGGTCATAGTCTATAGCCACTATATTTGTTCCGGGATAAACCCTTTTCAGTTCCTTCATCATTCCTTTTCCGGTTACATGATTTGGCAAACACGCAAAAGGCTGCATACAAATTATATTTTTAACGTCCTTTTCAATAAGCTCGACCATTTCACCGGTCAAGAACCAGCCTTCTCCCGTCTGATGCCCCAAATCTACTACCGATGAGGCCCCCTTGGCAATGTCAAATATTGACTTGGGCGGGTGGAACCTTTTGCTTGCGGATAACGCTTTCTTATAGGAGCCCCTGAAGAGCTCAATAGCCTTTATAGCCGCCCGGCCTAAAACCTGCGAACGCTTACTTCCGGCCAAATACTTATATTTATAATCCGCATCAAAAGCACAGTACAATAAAAAGTCTGTAAGTTCAGGCATCACCGCTTCCCCACCCTCTGCTTCCACTATATCAACAACGTTATTATTTGCAGTGGGGTGGAATTTTACCAGTATTTCTCCAACAAGACCTACCTTCGGCTTAATCTCATCTGTTATTTCGAGCGTATCAAAATCTTTTACTATGGCTCTTATGTTTGCGTTAAAATCCCTTCTTTTGGCATCCTTCAGTGAGCCGATACATATTTTGACCCATTTTTCGTAAAGCTCATTGGCAGAACCTTTTATAACCTCATATGGCCTTACCCTGTATAAAACATTCATCAGAAGGTCGCCGTAAATCAAAGCCATCGCCGCCCTGTTCAACAGCGGCAGTGTAAATTTAAATCCGGGATTTTTCTCCAAACCTTTAGCATTCAACGATAGTACCGGTATCTTTTCCAAACCGGCATCCTTTAAAGCTTTTTTCAAAAAACCTATATAATTGGTAGCTCTACAGCCGCCTCCGGTTTGTGAAATCATAACCGAAGTATTGTTCAAATCATATTTGCCCGATTGTAAAGCCTCAATCAACTGCCCGACGGAAATTATCGCAGGGTAGCAGGCATCATTATTAACATATTTCAAGCCTACGTCAATAGCTGTTTTATCTATTGCAGGCAGTACCTCCAGATTGTAGCCAGATTGTCTGAACGCTTCCTGCAAGAACTGGAAGTGTATCGGTGACATTTCCGGAGCCAATATTGTGTGGTTTTTTCTCATTTCTTCGGTAAACAGCACTCTCTTATAACGGTTATCTACCCTTTTGAGCTTAAAGTTATTGTTTTCTCTTTCCATCATAGTAGCTTTAAGGGAACGCAGCCTGATTCTCGCAGCTCCCAGGTTATTTCCCTCGTCTATTTTCAATGTAGTATAAACCTTTGAATTTCCGTGTAATATTTCCTGTACCTGATCTGTTGTAACAGCATCAAGGCCGCATCCGAATGAGTTCAACTGAACAATTTCCAGGTCTTCCTGCTCTGCCACGAAACTGGCGGCAGCATAAAGCCTTGAGTGGTATGCCCATTGGTCTACTACCCTTAATGGCCTTTCAATGCGTCCGAGATGGGATACCGAATCTTCGGTCAATGTTGCCATACCGAGAGAATTTATCATCTCAGGAATACCGTGGTGTATTTGCGGATCTATATGATAGGGCCTTCCGGCAAGCACTATTCCCTTAATCCCTTTTTCCCTTATCAGCTTTAAAGTGTCCTCTCCGGCTTTCTGGATGTCTTTTTTAAATGCATCCTGCTCTTTAACCGCCGCATCTACACTTTTTTCAATTTCACTTTTGCTTATGTTGAACATTTTAAGCTCTTCATACAGTCTTGCAACCAGCCTTTTCTTATTATCGTAAGGCAGGAACGGCTTTAAAAACAGTATATCCTTTTCCCTCAGAATATCCATATTGTTTTTTATAACCTCAGGGTACGAGGCTACAATAGGACAGTTAAAATGGTTGTCTGCTTCTGCCTGTTCTTGATGTTCAAAGGCTATGCAGGGATAAAAAATAAACTTTATTCCCTTCTCCACAAGGTTCATGATATGTCCGTGAACCATCTTTCCAGGATAACAGACCGATTCCGAAGGCATTGTTTCGATTCCCTTTTCATACAGCTTGTTTGACGATCTGTCCGATATTTCCACCCTGAATCCCAGTCCTGTAAATAACGTAAACCAGAACGGGTAATTCTCGTACATGTTTAAAACCCTCGGAATACCTACAACACCTCTTTTAGCTTCCTCTGGCGCCAAAGGCTTATATCTGAACGCCCTTTTATATTTAAACTGGAACAAATTAGGCAGTGCACCCTGATCCTTGTCCTTGCCTGTTCCTCTTTCACACCTGTTACCTGATATGAACTTTTCACCGTTTCCAAACTTGTTTATGGTAAGGAGACAGTTATTCGAGCATAGTCCGCATCTCGAAACGGCTGTATCAATTTCAAAACCGTCCAGATGGCTTTTATCCAGAAGTTCTGTCGCATGCCCCTCCTGGTATCTTTCCTTTGCTATAAGAGCGGCTCCAAACGCACCCATTATACCGGCAATATCCGGTCACACTGCTTCCCTTTCGGAAAGGAGCTCAAAGCTTCTTAATACTGCATCATTATAGAAGGTGCCGCCTTGAACAACTATTTTTTCTCCCATCTCTTCCGGACTTTTCACTTTTATAACCTTAAACAGCGCATTCTTTATTACCGAATAAGACAATCCCGCAGAAATATCACCTACGGTGGCGCCTTCCTTTTGCGCCTGCTTAACCCTTGAATTCATGAAAACAGTACACCTTGAGCCCAGGTCAACCGGCTTTTCCGATGTCAGGGCTTCTTTGGCAAAGTCATGTATACTCATTCCCAACGAAGTGGCAAATGTGTCCAAAAACGAGCCGCAACCTGAAGAACATGCTTCATTTAAAAGAATGCTTTGAATTATACCATCCTTTATTTCCAGGCACTTCATATCCTGACCGCCGATGTCCAGTATAAAGTCCACTCCGGGGCAAAAATACTCTGCTGCCTTATAGTGGGCCACTGTCTCTATATCCCCGATGTCTATATTCAACGCAGCTTTCAACAAGGCTTCTCCGTAGCCTGTAACAGTTGAGTTAACTATTTTAGCTTCTTTGGGCAGAACATCATACAGCTCCTTTAGTTCCTTGATTGTAGACTTAAGAGGACTTCCCTCATTGCTCCCGTAATAGGTATATAAAAGGGAGCCTTCAGAGTCTATAAGGGCTACTTTTGTAGTAGTTGAGCCTGCATCTATTCCCAAAAAGCACTCTCCCTTGAAGGTTGATATGTCTTTTCTTTTTACCGAGCTTCTGGCATGCCTTAATCTGAATTCTTCATACTCTCCGTCATGCGAAAAAAGCGGCGCCAACCTTGTTGATTCATCTATGGAGATATCCCCATGCTTTTCAAGGCGGTCTAATAATGTTTTAAACGGCACCTGTTCTCCATTGACAGAGGACAGCGCGGCCCCTATTGCTACATAGAGCTGTGAATTTTCAGGGAAAATTATCTGCTTCTCTTCTAATTTTAATGTCTCAATAAACCTTTTTCTAAGCTCGGAAAGGAAAAACAGCGGGCCACCCAAAAATGCGACATTTCCCCTAATAGGCCTTCCACAAGCCAGTCCGCTTATTGTCTGAATGACAACTGCCTGCAGGACAGATACTGCAATATCTTCCTTTGCCACACCCTCATTTAAAAGCGGTTGAACATCGGTTTTTGCGAACACTCCACATCTTGCCGCTATAGGATAAATCACATTGTAATTTTTTGCCAGCTCATTAAGGCCCGTGGCATCCACTCTGAGTAATGTCGCCATCTGGTCAATAAATGAACCTGTACCGCCCGCGCAGGTACCGTTCATCCTTTGTTCTACGCCATCACTAAAATAGGTGATTTTTGCATCTTCACCTCCGAGTTCAATTGCTACGTCAGTCTGAGGGTAGTAGGTTTTTATCGCTTTTGTGGCTGCAATAACCTCTTGTGTAAAAGAGGCTCCAATGCTGTTTGCAATATTCATTCCTCCGGAACCTGTTATCACAATGGTTAACTGTGCATCATTCAGAGTCTTGTATGCATCATAAAGCATTGACTGCAGTTTTCTTTTAATGTCTGCATAGTGCCTCTCATATTTGCTGTATACAATCTCTTTTTTACTATTCAATATAACTACTTTTACCGTTGTAGATCCAACATCAATCCCAACGTGAAATAAATTGTCCGTACCTTTCAAAATAAATCCCCCTTAACACCCTTCAAAATACTACATAATATATATAATAAAAGACTATATTAAACACAATGTTGATTATTAGTCTATATGTATAATATAATATTTGTATGACTGCGCACAATAAACAACATTATATAATATGTCGCTTAATCAACAAATGTTCGATATTTGTTGATTAAGCTGTGTAGTAATAAATAGAAGCCGGGGAAAAAACATAATGCAAAAGCTACAGACTGACAGAAGAACCATGCGTACAAAAAAGCTTATAAGAAATGCTTTATCGGAGTTAATTGAGGAAAAGGGTTATAATAACATATCAATTACCGATTTGACTGCAAGAGCCAACATAAACAGGGGAACCTTTTACCTTCACTATACTGACAAATATGATCTATTGGGAAAGATAGAAGATGAAATGATTCATGAACTGCTTGAAAGCACAAAAGATATTCATGCTGCCGATGTATTAAACATAGACTCCGTTCAAGATCCCATGCCATATATGGCAGAAATCTTCAAATATTTTAAGGAAAACGCAAGATTTATGAAGGCTGTTTTAGGTCCGAAAGGTGATCCTAAATTTCAGCTTAAGTTAAAAAAGGTTATAGATACTTTTTTATTTGAAAAAAAGCTATTAAAATTTATAAACCCGGATAACCTTCTGGTTCCGGAAGAATATTTTATGGCATATGTGCTTTCCGCTCATTTAGGAGTTCTTCAGCAGTGGCTTGAAAGCGATATGGAAAAATCACCGGAAGAAATGGCTCTGATCCTTACAAGAATGTTTTTACTTGGCCCTTGCAAGGTAGCGGGATTAATAAGCACCTTTGATTAGTAAGATACTCAGGATCAACATAGGCCTGGATTGCATAGATGAGCAATGTAGAGAAATGATCAGTGCCGCGACTTTGACCGGATTTCTCTTCGAGAAACAGTGTTTATCAAATTATCATATAAAAAGGAAAATCCGGGAAAGTTAAATGTTTAACCGATCCACGAATTTTCCTTTTTAATATTATATGGAATACTCTTGAAGCAGCCTTTCTTTCATCTCCCACAGAGGCTTCGATAAATCAACATAGTACTTGTGCGGATTTTCAAACCTTTTGACCTCATCCCATAATGTGTCTGTTTGCTCTTTGCAATAATCTTTTATATCTTTCAATCCTGGGCTTTCATATACACATACCCCCTTGTCAAAAAGCCTGGTTAAAAGCTTTTTGGCATGGAAACCGGTTACAGTCTTTCTTTTCCATGTATACTCGGGATCAAATATTTCATAAGGCTTTTGTTCATCTATAATCTCACTGTCGGTAGTCAGCACATCGGCTATTGCTTTCCCTGTCCCCTTATCAAAAAGCCTCCATACGCACTTGAATCCGGGATTTGTAATTTTCCCGACATTCTCACTGAGCTTTATCTTCGGAATGGTTTTACCGTCTTCTTCAACAGCCACCAGCTTGTATACACCGCCGAATACCGGTTCAGATTTGGAGGTTATAAGCCTCTCACCTACACCGAACAAATCTACCTGCGCGCCTTGCATTAGGATATCCCTTATTATAAACTCATCCAGCGAATTTGATGCCACAATGCTGCAATCCTTAAAACCTGCTTCATCCAGCATTCTTCTTGCTTCCCTTGAAAGATATGTAATATCCCCCGAATCAATTCTTATTCCTTTAGGCCTGAAGCCCTTGGAAACTACTTCCTCATTAAATATTCTAATGGCATTGGGAACACCGGACTTCAATACATTATAGGTATCTACAAGGAATGTACAGTTGTCGGGATAGACTTTTGCGTATGCCCTGAAAGCCTCAAGCTCGGTCGGGAACATCTGTATCCAGCTGTGCGCCATCGTACCGATTGCCGGAATATCAAACTCTCTCTCTGCAATAGAACATGCCGTTCCCACACATCCGCCTATATATGCGGCCCTGGCTCCGAAAACTGCCCCATCATACCCTTGAGCTCTTCTTGACCCGAATTCCATAACAGCCCTGCCCTGTGCAGCTCTGACAATCCGGTTTGCCTTTGTGGCTATAAGGCTCTGGTGATTTATTGTTAAAAGGACCATAGTCTCAATGAACTGTGCTTCAATAACAGGCCCTCTGACCGTTATCACCGGCTCATTAGGAAATATTGGCGTTCCTTCAGGTACACCCCACACGTCACAGCTGAATTTAAAGTCTTTAAGATACTGCAGGAATTCTTCACAAAACAATTTTTTGCCTCTCAGGTATTCTATATCCTTATCGTCAAACTTAAGACCCTTCAGATAGCTTATAAGCTGCTCCACTCCGGCCATTATTGCAAAACCGCCGCCGTCGGGCACTTTTCTGAAAAACATATCAAAATATGCAATCTTATCCTTAAAACCGTTCTTAAAGTATCCGTTTGCCATGGTTAACTCGTAAAAATCAGTCAGCATTGTTAAATTTAATTTATCCATTTATTCAGCCTCCTTAACTACCTCGACTCCGTTAATTATCATATTGTACAGTGCCATCACATTTACCAGTTCGCCGTTATGAAGACCTAAATCATAGGTATCTACGGCATTTACAGGTACGATAACTCTGACTTTACTGTTCTTAATATTAAACCACGTCTTTAATGTTATTGCAAACTGCTGTACGCATATATCGGTACAATCACCCGTCACTATAAAAGTATTAACCTGCGGATTTCCTTCAAGCCATTTCTGAAATCCAGCTTCAAGGAAACCGTTTGTGGAGTTTTTGGGAATGAGGGTGTAACCGCCTGCTTGCTTGATTTCATCAACAATTTCCCCCTCATAGGTTCCCTCCATGCAGTGTTCGGGATATGCATCGAATTCAGGCGATGCCTTTGTATGGCAATCTGCAAACGCAAGCTTCAAAGTCCCCAGTTCATCGCACTTTTTAAGCAGTCTTGTTATTTCAGGTATCAGTTCTTCAACTCTCGGACTTTTCAATGCCCCTTCTCTTGCAAAGCCATTTACCATATCAACTATCACAAGAGCTGTTTGCCTCCCGCGTATGTCTTCCAGTCGGAGCACAGGAAGTTTTTCCAGCATATCGTATATATCTCCAAGAGTATG
>JAEZNF010000512.1 GCA_023441845.1 Bacillota bacterium
TGCTTACTCCTTAATTTTATTGAAAATTCTACTGAGTCAATGCAAAAGAATGCATGGATTAAAGATGAAGAGGCAATACCTTATGAAGAGCTGGTACCAGGTTATTACAAACATATTGAGCTGCATATTGAGCATTTTAATAAAAGAAAAGAAGAGATATCATAAAAGTTTTTTGATTCTGTATTGAATGCGATAAAGATTTTACATCGCGCTTCAATTTCCTTGATACAATATCACGAAAATAAAATTTTTCAATGTAAAATCATTTTCGTGATTTACATAATTTAAGAATACAGCAAGGAGTGTCATAAAATGTCTGAAAGAAGTTTTGTTAAGGAATTTGACGTTCACTACTATGAAGTAAACAGGCATAAGGAAGCTGAGCCTGTTACAATTTTAAATTACCTGGAAGAAACGGCTATTTCACATTCATATCAAGTAGGATTGGGAATAGATAAATTAATGGCCGAAGGGGTTGTATGGGTGCTCAGCAGGTGGATGGTAAATGTGGAAAGGTATCCTATGTATGGACAAAAGGTTTCTGTTGAAACCTGGCCGTCAGGCTTTGACCGTTTCATTGCAAACAGGGAGTTCCTTATTAGAAATGAAAATAACGAAATAATTGCAAGAGCATCATCTGTCTGGGTACTTATTAATTTTGACAAGCGCAGGCCGACGAGAATACCGCAGGAATTCGGTGAGCTTTATGGAATAAACAATACGAAGGTTTGTACTTTTGCTTCCGATGATGAAAAAATTCCGGAGGGAGCTTATATTGAAAAAGAACTGGCTATAATGAGAAGTGACATTGATACAAACGGCCATGTAAACAACAAGAAGTATATGGGATGGCTTCTTGAAACACTGCCTGAAGAGGTATACCTTAATTACAGCCTTTCAACGTTCGATGTCAAGTATAAAAAGGAAATTAATTCGGGTTGTGTCATTTGCAGAGCTTATCCCGCTAAGTCCGAGCAGGACGAAGAATTAGGGTATATGCACAAAATAATTGATGGAGGTTCGGGAACAATATTAGCTGAAGCTGTTACTAAGTGGCGAAAGAACCTTACAGGAAAGACAATGTGACATGAGTGATAAAAGTAGAATCAAAACCAATCTGAATAACCCGTTTACAGCTCTAAAGCATAAAAACTTCAGGTATTACTGGTTCGGGATGTGTATTTCCCTTATAGGTACATGGATGCAAAATACCGCGCAACCCTGGCTGGCATATAAACTTACCGGCTCACCGTTTTTATTAAGCCTGGTGGGAGCTGTTCAGTTTACGCCGGTGCTTCTGTTCTCACTATTTGCAGGAGTTATTATTGATAGATTCCCCAAAAAGAAGATTCTATTTTTTACTCAATCGGTGTCTTTGATAATTTCCCTCCTGCTTGCTGTGCTGATAATAACCGGATATGTAAGGTACTGGCATATATTGGTTCTGGCGGGTACCTTGGGTATGGTGAATACCCTGGATATGCCCACCCGGCAATCCTTTGTAATTGAGCTGGTTGGAAAGGAAGACTTAATGAATGCCATTGCTCTGAATTCTTCCGCTTTCAATCTGGCAAGAATTATTGGACCTGCAGTTGCTGCCATATTAATGGGGGCTGCAGGAATTGCCTCTTGCTTTTTTGCAAATTCGGCCAGCTTTGCTGCTGTAGTTTGCGGATTAATATTAGTGAAGCCGCTTTCGGCATCACACAATCGTAAAACGGGAAGTAATATTAATGTTATTGGAGAAATAAAAGACGGGCTCAGATATATGTTTCATAAAAAAATTCTAATTCAGACATTATTGGCTGTAGCTGTAGTCGGAACGTTTGCCATGAATTTCAATGTCCTTGTTCCGGTATTCACGATAGAGGTATTGAAACAGGAGGAAGCCGGTTTCGGCCTTTTGATGTCGTTTGTAGGTGTCGGATCATTTATAGGGGCAATGGTTATCGCGTCTATGAGCAAGCACGGCCCGCAGAAATTTGTTTTAATCGGAGTGCCCTTTATTTTATCCATGTTTTTGATTTTAACAGGTATTACAAGCGTATACATCCTGACAGGATTGTGTCTTGCAGCTTCAGGGATGTTGTTTGTGTCGTTCAGCTCAACTGCAAATTCTACAATGCAGCTTAATACAAATGATGAATACCGGGGACGGGTAATGAGTGCTTATTCTCTAGTTTTCGGAGGAACTGTGCCTATAGGCAACCTTTATGCAGGCTTCATATCGGAACATTTCGGCCCAAGGGCGGGTTTTATCGCGTGCGGTTCAATCATAACAGTCTTATTGTTTGTCATACTGAATTCCAGCAGGAGAAAAATGCATATAAATTGAGAAGAATTATTTTTGCGAAAACCATACCGTGAACTGTTCGTATAATATTTTAATGTTCCAAAGAGGGAGGTAGTGAAAATGAATGTTATTCAGACTAAAAATCTTAATAAAAATTACGGAAAATCCAGAGGGATAATTGATGTTAATCTCAGTATCAATGAAGGAGAGGTTTTCGGATTTATAGGCCCGAATGGGGCGGGAAAATCAACTACAATAAGAACGCTGCTCAATTTTATTCATCCATCGGGAGGAAGTGCAGAGATATTTGGAAAAGACTGCTTTACCCGGAGTGAGGAAATTAAGAAGGAGATTGGCTACCTACCTGCGGATGTAAACTATTATGATGACATGCGGGTAAAAGACCTGCTTTCGTATTCAGCCAAGTTTTATAAAAAAGATTGTTCAAAAAGAATAAATGAATTGACGGAAATTTTCGGAGTTGAGATAAATAAGAAGATAGACTCGCTTTCTACCGGAAATAAGAAGAAGGTGGCGATAGTTCAAGCGCTCCTACATGAGCCGAGGCTTCTGATCCTTGATGAGCCTACAGGGGGACTTGATCCCTTGATGCAGAATAAGTTTTTTGAGGTTCTAAAAGAGGAAAACAAAAAAGGCGTTACCATATTTTTTTCATCACATATTTTAAGTGAAGTGCAGAAAATGTGCAGCAGGGTGGCAATCATTAAAGAGGGCAGGATACTTAAGGTTGGAGCAGTTGAAGATCTTACCGGTAACAAGTTCAAGAAGGTCAAGGTTGAATTTAAAAACGAGCAAACGACAGAAAGCTTCAAATTGAGCGGTATGAGGGATGCAAAACTCATAGAAAAAGGTATTGAGTTCCTATTTAGCGGAAGAATGGATGAAATGCTGAGGAAGTTTAATGAAATGGAAGTAGAAAACCTCTGGATAGAGGAACCTTCGCTTGAAGAGGTGTTTATGCATTATTATGAAAAGGAGGGGAACTGATATGATAATCTTTCAAAGGGAAGTGAAAAGAAACTTTAAATCATTTACCATCTGGACGGTATTGATGCTTGTAATGTTTATTTATATGGCTTATATGTATCCTAGCATGGCTGATCCGGAACAGGCAGAAAAAATTCAAGACTTTATAAAGGCGTTTCCGGAGGGCTTTCTGAAGTCATTTAATATTGACATAATGATGAACCTTGACGATGTAACAAGCTATTTTGCAGGCGAAGGATATGTTTTCTGGCTTTTATTCGGCAGCATATATTCAATGATACTTGCTTCAGGGATTTTGTCGAAGGAAGAAAGCGATAAAACGGCGGAGTTTTTACTGTCCAAGCCTGTAAAAAGAAACACGGTAGTAACAGCCAAACTCCTAAATGTATTTTTTTATATATTTTCTTTTAATTTCGTACTTAGCCTGGGATCATATGTTTCCTGTGAAATTGTAAAAACGGATAAGTTCTCCAGGGATATGCTTGTTCTTCTCTGTGTGGGGGCTTTTCTGGTACAGCTGACGTTTGCGGCGGTAGGCTTTTTGATATCTGTATTTGTTGTAAAAACAAAAAGCGTAATCCCTATAGCTATAGGGGTAGTATTGGGTACTTATTTTCTGAATTCTCTTGCGGGTATGACAGAAAAGACTGAAAACTTTAAATACCTGACCCCATTTAAATATGTGGATGCAAGGGATATTCTAACGGATAAAAGCCTGAATCCGGTATATCTCCTGATTATTTCCGCTGTAATAGTAGTATCGATTGTTATGACATACGTGTTTTATAACAGGAAGGATATCAGAAACTGAAGATTCATGGTGATTGGTGGCTTGTAAAGAATAATTTTGATAGTTGTTTCAATGTGACACAAATTTACATTGTTGGTGGTTAAATTTGGAGTTTTTCGAAATTTCTATGGCTTCATTTTCAGGCAGGGGCTTGCTGAAGAAAAAGCCTTGAACTATATTGCAATTGCTATTAATCAGATAATCCAATTGTTTACTGTCTTCTACACCTTCGGCAATTATACTAAGCCCCATTTTATGCCCAAGGTGGACGATGGATTCGGTTACGTTGATGTCTTTGCCTATATCGTCTATAAAAGACTTGTCGATTTTTAATACGTTTATCGGTAGTTGTTTCAAATAACTTAATGAAGAGTACCCTTTTCCGAAATCGTCCAAAGAAAGTCTTATGCCATTTTCTTTGAGCTGCTCCAGTTTTTTTTGGTGCTGTTCAATTGATTCCATAAGAACTGACTCTGTAATTTCCAACTCAAGAGATTCCGGGTTGAATCCGGTTTTATTCAATATTCTAGTGACATTATCTACAAAATCATCTTCCAGCAGTTGTATAATTGAAACGTTAACCGATATGGAGTAATTGCCGTATCCCTCATCATACAGTAATTTACCGAATCTGCAGGCAGTTTCAAGTACCCAGAGTCCTATAGGAACTATCAAGCCTGTTTCTTCTGCAATGCTTATAAATTTTGTTGGCTGTACCAGTCCGTAATTCGGGCTTCGCCATCTGATTAATGCCTCAAATCCACGGATTTCACCTGTTTTTAAAATGATTTGAGGTTGGTAATTGAGGAAAAATTCATCGTTCTGCATTGCTTTTCTAAGATTATCTTCCAATTCCATTTTTTCAACAATCTCAGCGTTCATTGATTTGTTAAAATACGCATATTTGGGGCTCCTTTTATTTTTTGCGCAATACATTGCAGAATCGGAGTTTTTAAGAAGGTCTTCTACATTGCTTGAATCATCTGGGAAGAGCGTTACTCCAATGCTGGAGGAAACATGAATGTAACGGTTGTCTATTTTTATAGGCACAGAGAAGACATCTATTATCTTATCCAGGCGCTCATTACATTGTTCCCTATTCTCTAAATTTTCGAAAAGGATAATAAATTCATCTCCTCCAAGTCTGAATGCGGTATTATTATAGGTTTTGGCATAGGAATCAAGCCGCAGGCCTATTTCCCTTAATAATAAGTCGCCGAAAGAATGCCCGTAAGAATCATTGATGTTTTTGAAATTATCCAGATCAATCAAAACCAAAGACCCTGTTTTATTGTTTTTAACAGCATACTCTATTGCCATTTGTAACTTTTCATAAAGTATGTAACGGTTGGAAAGCCCCGTAAGCGAATCATAATATGCAAGCGTTTTAATCACTTCATAACTTTCAAGTAATTTGTTTTCGGCGTCCACTCTTTTTGTGATGTCTATACCTATTAATTCAATAGTATTGCAATTGCCTTTATAAAAGTTCTCGCTAAATTCAATATTCCATATGACGGTTTTGATATTGCCCTCCCTGTCTTTTAAAGAGAATTCAAAACCATTTATGCTTTTTCTATCTGATATTTCCGAAAGCAATTCTTTTATCTTCACACATTCATTTTCAGATGTAATATCAAAAATAGTCTTTAGATTAATTGTCTCATCTTTTTGATACCCTGTCTTTTCTTCGGCATATTTATTGAAGAATATGATTTTTCCGCTCAAGTCCAAATGAATTATTATTGTATTTGCCGCACCGGTGACTTTATTGACGGTAGATGTCTCAAT
>JAEZNF010000620.1 GCA_023441845.1 Bacillota bacterium
ATGCCGGAGTGAATGAGTTGGTTGCACTGAGTTTGGCTACTGTGTACGAAGAGCCTACCGCCCCGACACCGAATCCGAGGAGAATCATACCGTAAATTGTTGCTACATTCCTGGTTCCCCAGAAATCGGCAGTAAGCGCCGGAAAGACTCCGAGAAACCCGCCGTATGAGAAGCCGATTACTGCGATTATTGCAAGCATAAGGTATGCTTTAGAGAATGAAACCGCTATAATTGAACAAGCTGCAATAACAAGCAGTATCTGCAGCGTCTTTTTTCTTCCCAGCTTATCTGAAATCCATCCCCAGAAAACACGGCCAAATGAATTAAATCCCGTTATAATCATAACTCCAACTACGGCTTCTTGCTTTGTCAAGCCGCTGTCAGGCTGTAGACCAAGAATTTTTGCCATTGGAATCATCATTGAACCGGCAGCTGTTGCACACATAAAAGCAAAGATTATCATGAAGAACTGAGGGGTTTTTAAAGCTTCCAGAGGAGTGAAATTTTGAGCAATGATTCCGTCTTTTGGTGCAGGGGGTACCCAGCCCTCAGGTTTATAGTTTTCGGGTGGATTGTTAATAAAAAATGCTCCTGTTACCGTAACAACCAAAAATAATACTCCGAATATTGAAAATGTGTTTAAAACGCCATAGTTTTTAATTAAAGCTTCCGCAACAGGTGTAAATAAAAGTCCGCCGAATCCAAGTGCCGAAACAATAATTCCTGTTATCAAACCCCTTTTATCGGGGAACCATTTCTGACAGCAGGCAATTGTAGTTGTATACGCCATTCCCATTCCAAAACCGCCTAAAATACCATATGTGAGCCACAAAATCCAAGGTGTTTCATATGTCGTAAACCTTACAAGAAAAAAGCCTATGCCCAGGACAATACCTGCTGCTATGATTACAGGTCTTGGCTTTAGTTTGTCCTGAATCCTTCCTCCAACTGTACTGCCAATTGTTAAAACACCTAGCAAAAGCGCATAAGCCAGTGTTCCATAAGTAGCAGGCCATTCAAATAAAGCTTCGGGTGTTGATTTACTGATGATGAGATATGACTGAAATACGCTCCAGATGTATGCAGTACCCAGACACAGCTGAATTGCAATACATGCAAAAACCGGTATCAAACGGTTAGACTTTTTTGATGTTGTGAAATTGTTCATTGTATATGTTCCTCCCTTATATAATTAGTTATAGCTGTTAATGGCTTACTATAGCTATTAAAGTCACTTAATATTTATAGCCGGAATAAATATTATGCATAAACCAAATGTTAAATTTATGCGTTACGGACTACCAGCGAAACCTTAAATTAGTATTAATACTTTCTAGAACACTCGAGTTAACGTAAATTAATAATATAGCAATACCGGCGACTATACAATGAAATCAGCAAATTATCAAAAAAGCGTAAAAAGTATTCAGGTGCTTAGCAGAAAAGCGTAAAGCTTAATATTTGCAGAACAGTATTTGGTTATTAAAGATGACAAACAAAGATTACTTTTATTCGCCTGGTGATTATGAAACAAACGGTATTAGTTATTAATGATAACGAATCCTATACCTTGATTTGTTCTGAGGTTGGTAACTGCGCTTCGTTGCGTTGATTGTCCATGCAACCTGGGCCGAAAAAACCGCTTGTTGGGATTTTGCAGGCCGAAGTAAATCAATTTTAGAATTCGGAGTCTATATATAAAAGGTGGTAGGAAAAAAAGGTTGGAACTGTTTAATCTCATTATTCAAATATATAATCTGGCTGCAAAGGCATCATTTATTTGTTTGTTGATTTATGTAAATTATGTATTACATACAAAGAGTTGTTTTAGAGCGAAGTAAACATAAGAATATTATAGGAACCTGATTAAGCCTGTTTGAATATAATAAAAATAGAGATTTGCGCTAATTAATGATTTGGGAGGTCTGATTATGCAGAATTATATGCAAATGATGGGTTTGCCGCGTAGTGGCTGTCCTATGATGGAAATGAATCAAGAGCAGATGGAATCAATGTATCCGCAAGTTTATAACATTGTATATCCTCATGTTAAGAATCAATGTGATATGTATGAATCTCAGTATGGTGTAATGAATAATCCGTCAAGAGAACAGTTGTATGAAATGGCTGATAATATTACTGATCTGGTTGAGCAGGATGTAGATGCAGAGGTAAATAAGACGGAAAAACAAGGGGAAAGACAGCTTGGGTTTGGCGGAAGACGGTTACTGAGAGATTTTGTGGCTATTCTTCTTATTAGACAGCTTTTAAGGAGACGTCCTCCTTTTTACGGGTATCCCGGCAGCTATGGAATGTACCCTTATGGCGGAATATACGGCTATTGATCATTGTAAGAAACTGATTTCATAATGTCCACTTTAAATGCTCTCTGCTTAAAAGCATTAAAAATAGGTGAGTCGTGTTGACTTGTCTATTTTTTTATTTGTGGCCATTTCTCGAAGAGAAATCCGGCAAGAGGGCCTCGATGGCCCCGAGCCTTTTATTGGACACTTTCTTTAAGAGAAATCAAGCGAACCTCTATTGAAAATTTCATATTGCTCACTATTTCAACTACTCCACTTTTATTAAAGCAGCCATTTATAAGGAATATAATTTGAAAAAGTCGTAGAATTGTTCGATATGTCAGAATGAATAGCTGCATAATTATGATGGTTGGAAATTTGAATTACTATATATTAAACATGGTGTACCTTCACGCAAACAGTGTTTATCCAAAACTGTTGACAAAAAATACAATTGTGCATATAATTAGACTGAATGGTCAGTTTGTTTGGAGGTGAATATGATATGACTCTGGATAAAGCAGAACAGACAAAAAATCTGATAGCTACAAAGGCAAAAGAGATATTCAGCCAAAAGGGTTATTTCCAGGCATCTATGGAAGATATACGGTCACACTCGGGAATGAGTAAGGGAAGCATATATTACCATTTCAAAAGTAAGGAAGAGCTTTTTATTTATATTCTGGAGCTTTACGTAAAAGAGTGGATTTCAAAATGGAGAGATAAATCATCAAACCTTAATACGGCTAAAGGAAAACTCTATGCTTTGGCAGAACACTTTGCGCTGGATTTTGAAAGTCCGCTTATGAGGGCTGCTTCTGAGTTTGCCGGCAGTGAGTCGGCAGATCCGGGAATCAAAGAGAAGCTGGATGAATTAAACAAAATGTACATGCCGGTTATTCATGATTTAATAGAAGAGGGTATAAAGAACAATGAATTTAAGAATCTGGATATCAATGAGGCTACAATTATAACTTACGGTTTTCTGGCAGGGGTAGGAGCTGTTTGCCAATCTCTTACCAATTCCGATATTTCCGTTATATATAAAAAGTCCGTTGATATTTTCCTTAGTGGATTGGCCTAAATAAATTTTTTTATCAAATAAAAAACCGAACGGTCGGTATGTGGAGGGCGATATTATGAAAGAACTTTTAAGAAACAAAGTGTTTGGAATTATTATGGCTACGGACTTTATCCAACAAATGTGTATTTGGATCAGGAACATATCAGTATTGTTTTTTATAGTGGAAAAGACTAATGCTGACCCAGTTGCAGTATCTCTTATTACAGTTCTAGAGTATTTACCCATGTTTATCTTTTCATACATAGGCGGTACACTTGCCGACAGGTGGGATCCGAAGAAGACAATGATAATAGGCGATTTTTTAAGTTCGATATCGGTATTTTCAATCCTTATACTTGTATCACAAGGCTTATGGCAGGCTGTTTTTGCAGCCACACTTGTGTCATCGGTTGTTA
>JAEZNF010000646.1 GCA_023441845.1 Bacillota bacterium
GTAGTATATATACTCAAATTTTTACATGATGACCTGCCTAAGATTATAGGAAAGGCTTATATGAATAAAGGCAGTGAGCTTACTGCACAAAAAGTAACGAAAGGAATTGTGTACGGCTACCTTGCACTGGTTGCTTTAATGTTTTTCTTCCTCTATCCGGCAATATCAGGCGCTATTGTAGGCAACGATTACCTTGATTTAGTAAGATGGCTTAATCTTAATTAAACTTGAACTAAAGATAAACAACTTTAAACCTTAAAATAATTAAGCAGCGAAAAATAGTGATACTTTAACACTTTTGGGTTACTTAATAAATTCAATCGTAAAGTTGTTTATCTATAAATGAAAGACTTTATAGAAGAGTATTCTAAAAAAGGCCCGGGATCTTGAGCGACTGTCCCGGGCCTTTTATTATAGTAAATTCTCAGGGTTCAGACATTTTAATTTTTCATGGACAAATACTCCGTCCTTTCTAATAAGTACATTGTCGAACCAGATTTCACCGCCGCCGTATTCGGGCCTCTGTATAAGCACAAGATCCCAGTGTATAGCCGATTTGTTTCCGTTGTCACATTCGTCATAGCAGCTTCCCGGTGTAAAATGGAGGCTTCCTTTTATCTTTTCGTCAAACAGGGTATTTTTCATAGGTTGTTCTATGTACGGGTTCAGTCCTAAAGAAAACTCTCCTATATATCTGGCGCCTTCATCAGTATCCAATATTTTGTTCAGCATATCGGTATTGTTGGAAACAGCCTTTATTATCTTACCGTCCTTAAATTCAAAGCTGATATTTTCAAACGTAGTTCCCATATAAACGCTGGGTGTATTATAGCATATGGTCCCGTTAACCGATGTCTTATGGGGTGCACTGAACACCTCACCGTCAGGTATGTTAAGTTTACCGTCGCATTTAATTGCCAGAAGGCCTTTTATTGAAAACGTAAGATCGGTGCCATTCCCCGTTATTCTTACCCTGTCGGTTTTTTCCATAATATCGACAAGATTATCCATCGCTATAGACATCTTGCGATAATTCAGATTGCATACATTGAAATAAAAATCCTCAAAGTCATCGGTGGCCATGTTTGCAGACTGGGCCATAGAATGATTCGGGTAACCTAAAATACACCACTTTGTATGTTTCACTCTCTGTTCGATATGTAATGGCTTAACATAGTGCTCCATATATATTTTCATCTTTTCCGGCGGAACCGATGCCAGCTCGCTTGCATTTTCAACCACCCGTATGCCTACATATGCATCCATTTCTTTCATACGGGCAACCTCTATGTCTGCCGTTAATTTTATTTGCTCTTCGCTGCATTCATTTAAGAGCATCCTTAAAAGTTCATTGTCTTTGATTGTGAGGAAAGGCACTCCTCCGGCTTTATAAGCCTGTTTGATCAATTCCTTGCTTAGAATCCCCTCATTACCTATATTTTCAATTAGGATTTTTTCACCTTTTTTTAGTTCTACCGAATAGTTAATAATATTTTCTGCCAGAGCAGTCATTCTCGGTTCCTTCATACCAGTTCCTCCAATTCTTTGAGCACTTCGCCAAAGTAGTTTAATGCATCCTGCACCGGTTTGGGTGTTGACAGGTCCACTCCTGCTTTTTTAAGTATTTCAATGGGGTAGTCTGAACTGCCGCTCTTCAAAAATTCAATATAGCGGTCTACTGCACTTTTGCCCTCATTGTATATTCCATTGGCAAGGGATGTTGCAGCTGAAAACCCTGTAGCATACTTATATACATAAAAGCTTGTGTAAAAATGAGGTATTCTGGCCCACTCAATATCTATATTGCTGTCAACAACTACCTCACTGCCGAAATACTTGACATTCAGCTCCCGGTATACCGAACATAAAGTCTGGGCTGTTACTGCCTCTCCCTGCTCCATTTTCTCATGATTAGCCTTCTCGAACTCGGCAAACATAACCTGACGGAATATTGTACCTCTGAACTCCTCGAGATAATGATTCAAAAGGTATGCCTTTTCGTTTCTATCGGATGTATTATTGAGTAAATGCTTCATCAGCAGCGATTCATTGACGGTAGATGCAACCTCGGCAACGAATATCTTATACTGCGAATAGATATAAGGCTGCGTTTTGTTTGTATAGAAGGTATGCAGGGCATGCCCCATCTCATGGGCTATAGTGAAAACATCATTTGTGGTACCCTGGTAATTTAAAAGCACGTACGGATGGCTTTTATAAGACCCCCATGAGTATGCACCGCTCGTTTTGCCATGGTTCTCATAAACATCAATCCAGCCTGACTCAAAAGCCTTTTTTAGATGACCGACATATTCTTCTCCCATTGGCATCAAACCTTTTTCTACCATATTCAGGGCTTCCTGGTACGGTATTTTCTTTTTGGGCTGCTCAACCATAGGAACATACAGATCATACATATGAAGTTCATCCAGGTTTAAAACCTTTTTACGGAGCTTCAGATACCTATGCAAAAGACCAAGGTTGTTATTAACCGTCTCAATAAGACTGTCATAAACCTTAACGGGTATATTATCTTCATCAAGAGAAGCCTCAATGCTGGAATCATACTTTCTGACAGCGGAATAAAATTTATTTGCTTTGGTATTACTTGAAAGAGATGCTGCAAGAGTATTCTTCTGCTTGTTATAAACCTCATAGAAGGCATCAAAGGCGTCCTTTCTTACCCTTCTATCCGTACTCTCCATGAACGTTATATACCTTCCTTTTGTAAGCTCTACCTCTTCCCCGTTTTCGTCTTTTATAAACGAGAATCTGATGTCGGCATTATTAAACATAGTAAATATGTCTCTGGGCGCTGATGAAACTTCATAAGACAGCGCCAGAATTTCTTCTTCTTTATCGGATAATATGTGTTTTTTCTGTCTCAGGGTTTCATAGAGGAACTGCCTGTATATTTTAAGCGGTTCGCTGCTTTCAATATAACTGTTTAGCGTTTCCTCAGATATGGAGATTATTTCCGGTGTAATATATGACACGGCCGCATACACTTCAGTGCCAATAGATGCCGCCCTATCCGCTAAAGCCTGGTAAACCGGATTGGTGTTATCCTCATCCCTCTTCATCCTTGCATAGACATATATATTGTCATTCAAAGACAAAAGGCTGTCACTGAGGCTAAGACATTGAAATAGTGTCTCAGGCCCCTCATTAAGCCTTCCTCTATACTTCAGTATCTCCTCACATGATACTTTTATTTTTTTATAATCCTCTTCCCACTTATCCTGACTTTCATAGATATCTTCGAGTTTCCATTTGTACTTATCATCAATCTCAATTCGTTCTGGAAGTTTATTGCCGGTAAAATCAGCCATAAGCTACGGACCTCCTCATAAGGGTAATTTTTTTATGATGTATGTTTAATAACTATCCGTTTAAAATACTATTCCGGATATTACATAACATACTAAGAATTATTATTTTATTATATCATTTTCTTATACTTGCGCACGCTTAATTGGCAAAATTAATTTTAGTGTCGTGTGAATTATCCTGACGGTGTATTTATAATAATTCAGTTCCTTCGGTAATATAAATATTAAAGTAATTATCTTATAATTCAAGAGGTTATATGTCAGTAATTAAAATATCACATAAAACCATATTAACAGTTACGGCAATTATTGCACTATTTGTTTCAATTCAACTGGTTATTAATTTCATGTTGAAGAATTTAGAGTATGAAGAAACAAAGGAAACAGTAAAAAAATCACAATACTTAATTTATATAGAAGTGGAAGATAAAACTTTATATTTACTGCAGGACGGAAAGTGCATAAAACATTATCCTATTGCATCGGGTATGTCTGAATGGCCGTCACCCATAGGTTCCTGGAAAATTGTCAACAAAGGTGACTGGGGTGAGGGGTTCGGCGGCCGCTGGATGGGTCTCAACGTCCCCTGGGGTACGTAGGAGTTTGGTACACATTTTTTAGTACGGATTTTTGAATTTATATTTTATTGAAATATTGTTCGTTTCATATATTTCTATTTTTTCAATCAACTGAACTAACATGTT
>JAEZNF010000650.1 GCA_023441845.1 Bacillota bacterium
CCGTTTTCATACCACTTTAAAAGCCTTTCGGCAAAATCATTTATGTTCAACGTCCCACATTCCAGTAACGAATCCAGAAGACACAGTGCCTGAGCACCGTCATCTGACCATGTGCCGGGTAATACTCTCTTATGCGATCTCATAAAACCGGCCGGAGGATTGAATTCAATTTTATCCAGCGCCGGTAGATATTCCGGTGCATAAAATTCATACGGAACTCCTAAAGCATCCCCAATCAACAATCCCCATAATCCGCCTGCTATCCTGTCTATAATGTCAATCATACCAAATCCTTCTTTCCATCAATTTATATCAAAACACCGAAGGCTTCCTTAAAGATTTTCAATTTACTTTTATCAATTGAACTTTCATATATGGCAAATACTATTTTATCAAAAAGCACCGCAAATCTTTCCTCAAGCAGAACTTTTCTGAAATATTCAGCTACATCCTCCGGCCTGTTTTTGAAAACGCCACAGCCGTAAGCTCCTAAAACCAGGGCTTTATTATTGTGAAGAGCAGCAACAAATAGGATTTTCCTGATTCTTTCAAGCATAACCTCATGAATTCTATCCATGCTTTCTTCTTTCCGTTCTCTGACCACCCCCGCATTTACGGCGGGTGCAGTAATTATTGATACATAAAACGGCTGCTTTAAAAGCTTTCCGCTGTCATTCCTTATAAAAGGCACTTCAGGCGAGTAGATCATATAGTCTGAATAAAGGCAGGTCTTTCTACTCCAGTTATAATCATACATCTCTTTCATCTGGGATATACATGGATATAGACCCGAAGACCTTGCCAGACTTTCCTCCTGTGCCTGACTACCTGTCAGAAAGCCGCCGCCGGGATTTTTGGCCGATGCGAAATTCAAACACATTGTATCCTTAATATCCTCAACGTTTGTTAGCCTGAATGAGGCATTAATTGCTGTTTCTCCTGTAACTTCTATTTTACAATCATTATTGCCTGAAGTTTTCTGTTCTTCGATGCACCTTGCAATAGCTTCAAACATGTCAGGTTTATATAAGACAGATTCCGAAATTGAATGCTCCAGCTTGTCTTTAAGTATGATATTTTCACCGTCACTATTTGTATATGATCCGGAACTTATAATTTCAAGCGTTTCCTTTGCAATCTTTACCCTTGTTTCCCTATTCTTTATGTCTCCCATAACCAATCCCCCCGTTCTGCATCTGCCACTGTTTTGTTATTTACCGTTTGTTATTATCAATTTATTAATATCATTATATTGCCATTTGCCTTTTCCTGTCAATGGTATTTATTAATACTTAATGAATATGTAATATTGGTAAAAAAAGCTAAAAACGAAAAAGCCAGTGACCATCAAAAACCACTCGCTTTTAGCCTGACTTTTTTTCTCTAAGTTTTACTATTACTAATAAAATTCATTTAAATGTATCAAAGAATTTCTTCAAGTCATCCTTTACTTCTTTGCTTAAACTATGCCAGCGTATCCCTTCAACAGCGCCCTCTAGCCCACATAAAGAACTAAAACAAGTATCACCTTCAAGCAAACTTAACTTTATAAAGGCTTCCTTGCTTCCAATCTTAATAAGGCTTTCGGCATCGCATATTCCTACTGCTTTCAAACGTTTTTCCATTGTTTTTCCTATATTCGGCAGCTCAACCAAGCTTCCCATTTTCATCTCTCCAACAGCAGGCGTTCATAAGCCCCGCATTCAAATAAACTCCTCTGTATTTACCCTTGTCCTACATTCTATTCCATTAAAATAACAAATTCAATAGACCTATAATAAACCCAAGTCCGGCACCTAAATTCACCACAGTATCCAGCTCGTTTTTCATAACCGACAGTACAAGTTTCTCTATGTCCTTTACATCCATATCCAGCACTTTGTTTCTTACTATTCCGGCAACATCTATCTGCTTAATAATGGCATCCGATGTGCTTGAAATGCAGTCGGTATAAATACGTCCAGCTATTTCCTTTATCTGTTTTTCATTAAGCTGAATTTTCCCCAGAACAGAACTTATTGTCTGATTTTCAAGGCTTTCCAACTCTCCGGCGATAACGGGCTGAATTTTTTCAACTCCGTGATTTTCTATATATTCTTTTACCTTTTTCCCTAGCGGTTCTGTTATTAGAGTTATAGTTTTATCGTTTACCATCATAGCAAGCAGTGAACCCTGTACTTTTTCCTTTATTGCCGTTCGGGCTTCGTCTGCAATAACGGTTCCGAGGTCAAAACCCAAAAGCCCTGCCACCAGCTTTTCGCTTAAGAAGTTCCCTAAGTGTATCTTTGCGTCCTCGTAATCCTTTTCACTCATACAGCAATTCAGGGTATCCTTAAATGTCATATCTATATATGGCTGATTTATTACATACTCTACAATTCCATCCGTTACCGACTGCTTCATCCCATCGGACAACAGGGCTTTTTCCAGATCTTCCTTTGTAATCAGCGAATTGCTTACCATTGTTCCTAGAGCTTGCGCCATTTCTTTTTTCCGTTTCGGTATAACACCGGGCGTAAAGGGAAGAGTAAAATTCCCTATTTTAACGGGATACAACGGCTTAAAAAGCATCTTTACAGCAATATAGTTTGTAGTATAGCCTATAACAGCTCCTATAACCGGGCCTGCTAATATCTTAAGTATTTCCATGACAACCCAATTCCTTTCCCTCTTGTTATGCTTGTCCTTTGACTTTTTGAATTTGCCTTAACAAAACCCCTCTCTTAATAATAACCTGTGTAATCTGCATATAAACCTGAAAATCCTCTGCTTTACCTGTCACTTGGCATTTAAATCCGCCTCATGCAGCTTTAGTAAGTTGTTGCAAAATTCTTCACCCAAAAGTTTAACGGCCTTGCTTCTCACCTTTTGTGTTTTAATATTTACAGGATACATATGCCACTGGATATATTTCACGGT
>JAEZNF010000658.1 GCA_023441845.1 Bacillota bacterium
CTGCAGGACAGGGGGTTGAAACTGTTTCGGCAGTGTTGGAGAGAATCTTAAAAAGGCAAGGATTTGAGATTTTTACAACCAGGGATTATATGTCAAGGGTAAGAGGCGGGCATAATTTCATACAAATCCGATTTGGGAATGAGAAACTTTTTTCGCACCAGGATAAAATAGACGGTATTATAGCAATGAATAGTGAAACCATAGATAATCATATTGAGCGATTGGACCCTGGTGGATTCGTCATTTGCGATGATGATACAGACTATGAGGAACGCAGAATTTTGAAACTGCCTTTAAAGCAGTCGGCGAAAGCTTCCGGAAATATCAGAGCGTTTGGAAGTGTGGCAATAGGTTCTGTTTTAGAACTATTCGGGATAAGCCAAACGGGTATTGATAACGTATTAAAAGAATTCTTCAATGAGGAAATTGCAAACCAGAATTTAACGGCTTTAAACGAAGGAAGAAAGCTTGTTGAAAAAAGGTTTGATACAGTTATTGAAAAGAAAGACAGCAGCATTCTGATTAATGGTAATGAGGCTGTGGCATTAGGTACACTGGCAGCTGGCTGTAAATTTTATTCGGCATATCCGATGACACCTTCAACCAGCATTATGAATTACCTGGCTGCAAAAATGCATGACGCTGAAATTGTTGTTGAGCAGGCTGAAGATGAGATAGCGGCAATCATCATGGCTATCGGAGCCTCATACGCGGGGGTAAGGGCAATGACGGGAACTTCAGGAGGAGGCTTTTCACTTATGGTTGAAGGCCTCGGCCTGTCCGGTATGCTTGAGGTACCTTTGGTTATAGCAGAGGTACAACGTCCGGGGCCCACTACAGGGCTTCCGACAAGGACGGAACAAAGTGATCTGAGGTTTGTAATTTCCGCTTCACAAGGTGAATTCCCGAGGATGGTTATTGCTTTAAGGAATGTTGAGGACGCTTTTTATCAGACAATCAGGGCATTTAATATTGCCGATAAATATCAGATTCCGGTCATTATTTTAAGCGACCAGTTCCTTGCAGATTCAACCGTAACGGTAAAACCTTTTGATTTTGACGGCATTAAGAATGATACCCATATAATAAGTTATGAATATTCTGAGGATAAACCATATAAAAGGTATGAAATCACACCAACAGGTATTTCGCCAAGAATAATACCCGGCCGGAATGAGGGAGTAACTGTTCTTGTAGACAGTGATGAACATGATGAGACAGGGCATATTACCGAATCTGCAGATGTCAGAAATCAAATGGTCGAAAAAAGAATGAGAAAGCTTGAGCTGCTTGAAGAAGAACTCCAGGAACCTTTATACGTAGGAGAGGAGGACTGTGAGGTTCTTCTCATCGCATGGGGTTCTATATGGGGACCGATAACCGAAGCAATAAAGATGCTCAATGAAAACAAAGATAAAAAATACGGTGTACTTGTTTTTGGAGATATCTGGCCGTTACCTACAAAATTGCTTACCCAAAAAGCTGAAAAAGCAAAACGCATAATAAATGTCGAGCAGAATGCCACAGGCCAGCTTGCTTCAATCGTTTCAGAAGTCACAGGTATATTTTGCCATTCCAGCATTCTTAAATTTGACGGCCGTCCAATGAGCGCACAGTATATTTATGGAAAAGCAGAGGAGGTGGAGTAATTACATGTGCAACTTAAAGTTTAACATATCGGAAACTGCATGGTGTCCCGGGTGCGGTGACTTAAACATTATAGAATCATTAAAAGCTGCTCTGGAGAAACTCGGAAAGAAACCGCATGAGGTTTTGGTTGTCGGCGGAATTGGACAGGCAGCCAAAACTCCGCAATATATCAATGCAAACGGCTTTTGCGGCCTTCACGGAAGGGCGCTTCCTCCTGCTGTTGCCGCTAAAATTGTGAACAGCAAACTTACTGTGGTTGTAAATACCGGCGATGGGGATTCATACGGCGAAGGCGGAAATCACTTTATTCATAATATAAGAAGAAATGTAGATATAACACATTTTGTGCACAACAACCAGATTTATGGGCTGACAAAGGGCCAGGCGTCTCCTACCACCGATATCAATCATATTACCGATGTTCAGGTGGCAGGAACCATACATGAGCCTTTAAATCCTCTGCTTCTGGCCATTTCTGCGGGAGCCGGATTTGTTGCCAGAGCTTTCAGCGGAGATACGGAGCATTTGACTTCCATAATGATTGAAGCAATAAATTATAGGGGATATGCTCTTGTAGATATTCTTCAGCCTTGTGTCAGCTTTAATAAGGTCAATACCTTTCAGTGGTACAGTAAGCGTATTTATAAAATTGATGAGAGTTATGATGCCTCTGACAAGCTCAAAGCCATGGAAAAGGCTATGGAATGGGGTGACCGCATACCTTTGGGAGTATTGTACAAAAATGAAAAGCAGGCATTTAACGATAAGATCGATTTCTTGAAAGGAAACCGGGTTCTTATTGATAAAGAAACCGATATGAAAAAGATCAGAGGTTATCTCAAGGATTTTGAGTAAATTGAATTAAAGCGGTAAAAAAAGAGACCCGGGGCATTATGTATGCCCCGGGTCTCTTGCAAAGTGTCGAAAAACCGGATGAAATCAATGTCACTTGTCCTAAAAGTCAAGTGTACTGCATTCCCGGGGATTTTTTCATTACTTTGTACGTTTGTAATACAGAAGCAATACTTCCGGCCGCGGACCATTAAGCCGTCTATACAGCCTCCGTTATACTACGGATAAGAATTATCTTGACTTTCTTATTGAGCATATTATTTACCCCCCTGGTTTTAAATTAGGCTTTTTACTTACATAATATCATTCGGTTAAAGCATAATTTTTTTAGAAGAGGGAAAATAAATTTTTTAAAAAATTGCGGTTGACATTGCCTTAGGGTAAAGTATATATTAAAAACAAACCTCAAATGCATAAGAAATGAAGGTGAGCTTTTGTTATCAATCGGAGAATTCTCTAAGATATGCGGGGTATCTACAAAAACACTTAGACATTATGATGAAATTGGACTTATTAAGCCCGATGAGGTTAATCCTGAAAACGGTTATAGGTATTATTCCATCAAGCAGCTTAAAAAAATGCTCTTTATTGACCGTTTGAAATTTTATTATTTTTCTCTCGAAGAAATCAAAGCAATTGGGCAATTGGACGATAAGCAGTCACAAGATAATCTCTATTCAGA
>JAEZNF010000668.1 GCA_023441845.1 Bacillota bacterium
AATTGTCGCTTTTCATGCGACCGAACAGTAAATACGAAATGTTATCCTTGAGTCATAGTAAATGATGATTGGGAGGATAACAGGATGAAAAAAGATTTAACAGAATTAGTCTTAATTCTTGACAGAAGCGGTTCCATGAGCGGCCTTGAAAGTGATACCATTGGCGGTTATAATGCCATGCTTGAAAAACAGAAAAAGGAGCCTGGCGAAGCGATTATAACCACTGTTTTGTTTGATGACATGTACGAGCTGCTGCATGATCGGATAAATCTTCGAGGAATAGCTCCCATCACAGACAAGGAGTATTACGTGAGGGGCAATACCGCATTGTTGGATGCAGTAGGCAAAACAATAAATAAGATAGGAAATGTCCAGAAGCATACAGCCGAAGCTGAACGGGCCGGGCATGTAATGTTCGTTATAACCACGGATGGAATGGAAAATGCCAGCCGTGAATTTAGCTACGAAAAAGTACGCCGGATGATTGAACATCAAAAAGACAAGTATGGCTGGGAATTTATTTTTCTGGGCGCAAACATCGATGCTGTTGCCACTGCCGAGCGTTTTGGCATAGAGAAAGACCGGGCAACAAATTATAACGCCGATAGTGAGGGTACTTTACTCAATTATGAAGTTATCAGTGAAACCGTAAGTTGTTTACGCGCCAGCCGCGCTATATCAGAAAACTGGAAGGATCGTATTGATGAAGATTTTAAGAAGCGCGGAGGCAGGATTTAGCAGAACATAAAAACCCTGAGGCACTGTGTTTAAGAATTCCTTTTTGTTTTAAATTGTGTGATAAATGGAATTAATAATGCGTGGAGCAAACAATAACAGGAGTATTACTTTATGAATAGAAGGTGAATAGAAATGAATTTACCAATAGAAAAACAAGAAGAGCTGCTAAGAGCATTAAGAGCCCGTTTTGAAAAAAACATGAATCGCCATGAAGATCTTACATGGGCAAAGATACAAACAAAGCTGGATGCGAATCCCGACGACAAACTGTGGTCACTCTATGAGATGGAAAGAACAGGCGGGGAACCAGATGTTGTTGGTTTTGATGAAAAGACAGGCGAATACATTTTTTGTGATTGTTCGCAGGAAAGCCCTAAGGGCCGTAGAAGCCTTTGTTATGACCGTGAGGCTCTTGAGTCAAGGAAAGAAAACAAACCGGAAAACAGCGTTATTGATATGGCTGGTGCCATGGGTATTGAGCTTTTAACGGAAGAAGAATACCGGGATTTGCAGAAGCTTGGAAAGTATGATACGAGCACATCGAGCTGGCTAAGGACACCTTCTGATATCAGAACACTCGGCGGCGCCATCTTTGGTGATTTCCGTTACGGCAATGTCTTTGTGTATCACAACGGTGCAGAATCCTACTATGCCTCCAGAGGGTTCCGCGGTTCGCTTAGGGTCTGAACTCAGCACGGATAGCATATAATAGGCGATGACAGCTATACTAAATGAGCAGTGCAAGCCGGATTACCTTGAATTTGTCAGTAGTGTGCAGGTAATCCGGCAGAGAAGGTGACCAAACTAAACCGACCTAAACCAGCAGATCCTTCTTTCGATACTGGAACCACGCGGCGACAGTGCATCCGATGATCACAGAGCCCCCAACAATCCATTCTGCCGGTAAGATGCCTTCTGTCATCAGTTTATTCGTCTTTATCCAGTCCATCGGTGAAAACCATATGAGAAAGTCAAGGGAAGGAATGACTGCCGAACAAACACCAATGATGAAGGTGCCGAATACGATACCGATCGCAATTCCTCCCATACCTTTACCGCTTCGCAATAGCGCAGAGATTAGAATGCCGACAGCCGAAAAGACGATACCGACAAAAAGGATACTGCCGTATAAAATGAGAGCTTCTTCTACTGCTTCTCCAAAAGTATAACCAGTAACCTGCAAATATCCGGCAACAGTTACAACAATGTACGTGCCGAGCATGATCAGACAGGAAACAAGGTGAGCAAGGCCCTTTTGATAGAATATTTCCCAGCGTGAGACTGGTTTTGAGCCCAAGTATTCAATGGTACCGTCAGCTTCCTCTTTGGACAGAAGTCCTACTGCACGTTGGGTAATCACAACCATCACGGCGAGGGTGATAAACTGCAGGGCATAGCCAAAATAGTTCGTAATAATTGTAAAGTCCATCATTTGGGTAAGCCCTAACGCTTCCAGCAAGGCGGGATCGATACCCTCCAGTTTGGCTCCGGCAAGCGCTTTCATAGACTCCGTCTGCATAGAAGGGAAAAATATCAGCATAAAATATATTACGCCGCACATGGATATTGTGCTCATAATGATGCTTTTACGAAGATTTCTCAGCTCAAGAAAAAATACATTCATGATTTGCCCTCCTTTCTGAATAAATCCCAAAAACGTTCTTCGATACTCTCTGTTTCTACTGTAAAGTCTTCAGGCGAGAGCATTGATAATGCCGCGATAATGCTTCTGCTGTCAGAAGCGGTACGGAACACACGTCGGCCTTGTTCCTGTTTCAGTAATTCCCAGCCTTCCGGCAACACGGTACCGCCGCCTGTAACTTCGATTAATTTTCTCGGGACAGCAGTTTCTTTTAAGTCTGAAACGGCGATGATGGAGCCGTCCTTAATAAATGCCACACGGTCACAATACTCTTGAACTTCTGCGAGGTTATGGCTTGAAAGAAGTACGGTAACACCGTCTGCAGTTATTCGCCTTAGTTCCTCAAACAGTACTTTCTGCATGATGGGGTCAAGTCCGCTGGTAGGCTCATCAAGAATGACCACTTTTGGTCTAGGAGCCAGCGCACAGATCACAGAAACCTTTTTTTTGTTACCGGTGGAAAGCTCTCGAAACTGCTTTGTTGTATCCAGGTCGAATAACCGGGATAGGCGTTTCGACTCACTCTGCGCCGATTGCCCGTAAAAGCTGTCGTTGCGTTTCAGTAATTCGCTGACACGCATATTCTCATAGAGCCGCACATCACTTGGAACATAGCCGGTAAATGCCTTTATTTCCTTTGAGTGCGTTGAGCAGTCCAGACCGTATATGGAAGCTGAACCGCTGCTTGCGAATATAAAGCCCATCAGCGTTCGGATGGTTGTAGACTTGCCCGCTCCATTGGGGCCGACAAATCCGAAAATCTCACCTTCTTTTACGAAAAAGGTCACATCCTTTATACCGATGTGCTTACCGTAATTCTTCTGTAAATGGTTAATTTGAATAACCGACATTATTCACACCTCTCTTTCTGGTTTTTTATTTCGAAACTGATCCAGTTTGCGGTTAAGATATTTTGTCTCCCTATGAAGTTCAAGATAATAGCTAAGTATCATGAACAGCATTCCGATAATCTCAAATGCAATGAACGCAGGAAAGCACCAGGCGGGAAACAACTTAAACCATTGAAAAACGAGCCCAAACAGTAATGTGATAAAGGCTCCGGAAATAATCCAAAGAGCACACCTGATACGGGTGAACTTTTCTGGCGGGATAACAGCTTGCTGCAGCAATCCGATAAAGAAGCAGGCAAATAACATTTCCAATGCGGTGAAAAAGTCCAACGAGACTGTTGTTCCATTGAAGATCAGGTCGAAGAAAAGAAATATGATTACATGCATTGTAAAAAATACACCCATCGTAAATTTAGCTTTTGTAATCCATGTATACAATTGGGCATATCCGCTGTTTTCGAAATTGTTTTTGTTCATGTCCATTCTTCCTTTCATTCCAGAATTCCAAGCTTTTCTTTCATGCTTTGGACATAGTGACGTGATACGATAAGCCGTTCGTGGTTTTTCAGCGTAATCTCAATACGGCTGTTTGGGAGGCTTTTTAGTTTTGCCACATGGTAAAGATTACAAAGCTGCGATTTGCCGATGCGCAGCATTCCTGCTTCTTCATGTCTGCTCAACAGAGCAGTAAGGCTCTGGTGTGTCTCCAATACCGAATCGGATGTATAAAGAAAAGTTTTTCCGTCCACTGATTCGGCATAAAAAATATCACCGGGTAGTACAAAATGAGTCTCACCATCTTTAAAACAAGCAATCTTTGTTGAACGCTCGCGCAGAAGGGCCAATAATTCCATCATTTCATCATCCAATTCCTTGCAGCGCAAGATTATTTCGTTTTCCGGGAATTCTCCATGTTCAACACGAATTTTCATAGCTACGCCAACTTTCTGCGCAATCGTAATTGCTTCTGTTAATAGGATAACATATTTTTCCAGAATAAAAAGTATCTGTATGCCAAGATGCAAATAACGTATGATAACATGCGAATGCATCTTTTTTTATTCTGAGCGGAGCATTGCTATTCGTGTGCCCAGGTATGGTGCTTTTAGGGATGGGACGAGCACTTTCATCAGGAACTCTGGATGCATTTTATATCGATCAAATGTCTAAGACGATAGGCATGAAAAAAACTGTTTCCCGCATCAACCTTTTGGATGGAGCCGTCTGGTAGCAAAAGCCTCTGTATGGACAATATGGGTATTAGCTGGTATTATGGTCGCCGGTTCTGCAGTAGTTCTTGTGTATAAAGACAGCGCACAAAATAAAACTAGCTTTGATGTTGACAAATAAGCTATAATGCGGTACATTTTAATTCATGTTAAATGTATATGGTGAATAACTATACATACAAGAAAATAGTTTTAAGGGGGATTCAATTATGAGGAGAAGTATTGCATTTATCATTGCGGTAATGATGCTGGCGGTCAGTTCCTTTGCACTTGCGGGCTGCGGATCTGGCAGCGCCGGAGTCAAGGTGATCGACATTCCGCTCACAGAAGAGGAGTACGCTTTTGGTGTAGATAAAAATCAGCCGGAGCTTCTCGAAGAGGTCAATAAATTTATTGCGCAGATAAAATCAGATGGCACATTTGACAAAATTTTAAGCAATTACTTTGGCGACGGAACACCTGTAGCTATTGCATCTGCTGCACTTGATGAATCGAAGGATCAGCTGGTTGTTGCTACAAATGCAGGATTTGAGCCATTTGAGTATACTGCAGGCGATCAATATTATGGTATTGACATGGAAATCGCTGCGCTTCTTGCAGAACACCTTGGAAAAGAGCTTGTCATCAGTAATATGGACTTTGATGCCGTTTGTCTTTCTGTCGGCCAGGGAAAATGCGATATTGCAATGGCTGGTCTTACAATAAAGGAAGATAGAAAAGAATATGTTACTTTTTCGGATAAATACTACGATGCAGCTCAGAAAATTATTGTGAAAGCATCTGAGAAAGCTTTTGACAAGTGTGAAACAGTAGCTGATGTAGAAGCAGTTCTTTCGGGACTTTCTGCTGATACGAAGATCGGTGTACAGAATGGTACCACCGGCCAGTTCTATGTTGAAGGAGATCCCGATTGGGGCTTCAACGGATATAAGGTGGAATGTGTAGGATATAAGTCAGGCTCCCTGGCAGTACAGGATATGATGAATGGCAATATTAAATATGTAATTATTGATGAAGCACCGGCTCAGTTTATTGCAAGTGCAATCAATGCAATGAACTAAACCAGTAAAGCATGATGCCGTACTCCGCCGTAAATAGTGGAGTGCGGCGTATTTCATATAATAATCGAAGGAAAAGCGATGGGGAATTTTGATAAGAAGCTGGCAAAGTTTTGGGAAATGTTCTATGAGAATAATGGGTATACGAAGGTTGTAACCGGCCTTCAGAACACATTATACATTGCTGTGGTGGGCTTGGCGATAGGAATCGTCATTGGAACATTCATTGCTGTAATAGAGGTATTTCCTAAATACAGAAGACTGCCCAAAATACTTAATAGTATATGCAAATTTTATGTAGGACTTTTCAGAGGCACACCGGTTGTTGTGCAGCTTCTGGTAACTTACTATGTCATACTTCCCTTGCTTGGCGTAAATATGCCCGCATTGAATGTATGTGTTCTGGTATTTGGCTTGAACAGTGGTGCATATGTTTCCGAAATCATGAGAGGCGGCATCATGTCTGTAGATCCCGGGCAGATGGAAGCGGGCCGTGCGATCGGTCTTAGCTATAGTACAACAATGATGAAGGTGGTTGTTCCACAGGCTATAAAAAACATTCTTCCCACATTGGGAAATGAACTGATTGCACTGGTTAAGGA
>JAEZNF010000039.1 GCA_023441845.1 Bacillota bacterium
ATCAATATAAATTATTACATAATAATATGACTGAGTTGGAATTTTTTAGAGTTCTTTCCCCAATAATAAGTAAACTGAATTGTGGACATACAAGAATTAGTTTTTCTACGGAGTTTGAAAAAAATATATATAGAAATGGACAATACTTGCCTCTGTCAATAAAAATAATCAATGATAAAGCATATGTGTATCAAACCTATTTATCCGCTGATATTCCTGCCGGATCTGAAATATTAAGTATTAATAATAAAAGTATTGGGGATATCATAGAGGTATTCTTGAAAAACATTCCTGCTGACGGTGCAAACAAGTCAATGAAGTATTACATAATGAGCAATTGGTTTAATGATATGTATTTTAACTATATTGATAGTCCTAAATATTTTTCTATTCGTTATAAAGCTTCACCGGAGAGTAAAATTGTGAAAACTACAGTGTCGGCAGCGACAAAAGAGAAAATTGATAACAATGTTAAGAACCTAAACTCTATTAGTGGTCAGAATAATGACTCTCACTCCTTTGAAATGGATTATGCAGTATTGTCAATAAAAACATTTGATTATTATAGCGAAGACGGCAGAACTGGGTTTAAGATATACATTGACAAATTTTTTGGTGATCTGGCAAGCCGAAAAATAACAAATCTTGTACTTGATTTAAGAGACAACTGGGGTGGTGATCCTTACTGTTCATCTTATCTGTTTTCATATTTGATAAACGATCCAAAGCCCTATTTCTCTAAAGAAGGAACTGGGAATGGTTATTTTGATCTAATGGAACCGATAAGCCCGGCAAAGAACAATTTTATGGGGAAACTGTATATTTTGATAAATGGCGCAAGCGCTTCATCTACAGGCCATCTCTGTGCATTGCTTAAGTACTATAAAATCGGTACCTTTTACGGAGAGGAGTCAGGAGGTTCCTATATATGTTCTGACGGATCCGTGGACATTGTCCTGGATAATACAAAACTTAGGCTTCATTGCGCAACAACCCCGTATAAAGTAGAAGTATCCGGATTAACCCCTGGAAGAGGAATTGTTCCCGATCAAATAATAATCCCCACAATTCAAGATTCTCTAAATAATATGGATGTTACAAAAGAATTTGTTACTCAATTAATTGATAAGGGCAAAAGTAAATAATAGTTGTGCATGTTCGTTTTCTGTAACAAACCCATTTGTCTATAAGATATCCTGGCGCTCAGAGCGTTTATGGCGTTCACTTCAATAATCTTTAAGTCTACATAAAATAGCCAAAATTTTTCTTAAATAAACTATGAGTTTTTGCATATCCTAAAAATGATATTGTTCTTATGTTAATGTTGCAATATAAAGGGAGGTGTTAAAGCTTGAAGAAAATAGTCGCATTAACAATTCTTGTACTTATAATGTTTCCCTGTACCGTACTTGCAAGTGATACTGACTACTGGATTAAAATTAGAGACAAAGAAGCCTTAATGACCAATAATAAAACTATTTCTGAGCCAGAAAGGCCACCTAAAGGTTCTTTAGAAGAACTTTACCAAGATGTTTTTATGACTATGCTCTTGACTTATATTGATAAAGCAGTAGATAATTACTATGAAAAAAACTTAGGATATTCTCCAGGTGTAGCCCCGTGGCAAACTGAAGTTTTGTCTATTGAAAGACCTAATGGCTACAGGACATTTCTATTTATAGTAAAACTTGAGGTAAAACCATATTTGGGAGCACATAACTCCATTGGAGTTGACCATATTACAATAAAAGTATCATCAGGAGAAGTTAAGGTAGAAAAATTTGAACATATAAAAGACTACCCAATTCCACCTTGGTTACAACATTTGGAATGAATTCACTCAACGAGGCTGGTCGCAAGCAAGCTTGCTGCTCGCCATGCATCTGGGGCGGGAGATATGCTCACTGCCCGAAAACCTAATGGGTACTCATCACCTATATAGGTGGGAGACATTTTTGTTGCATCGTACTACAGCCGATTTCCCTTAACTGCGTACCTGGTAGCAGGGCCGTGAAGGATGATAAGAAAGAGAAATAAATGGGATAATTATATTTTTAGCTGTTCCTTCAATGCTTCCTGTAAAGTTTGCGAAAAATTAACACCGGCTTTTTCTGCTTTTGTATTTAACCATTGTGGAATGGTCAACGTCTTTTTTACTGCTCGGCTATCCCTTAAGTTACGGTACTCTATCGTATCAATTGCTATTAGACTTATAAACTCTGATTTATCGCATTTTAAGCTAAAAATATTTGACGCAGCCGGTATATTTTCCTTGCTATCTTCTGCATCGCACAACCACATGGATATGGCGTCATGTGCCATTTCCAAAGCATCAGATAGATTATTTCCCTCTGTTACGCACCCTGGTAAATCTGGCGCTTTAATAAAATACTTACCACTTTCAAGGGATTTGAACACAGCAGGATATACATATTTCATAATCAAAACGCCTCCATTTTTTAAATATTTACTATTAAATAAGAAGCAAAATGTGTTATAGTCCCGCTTCTTTAAAAATACATTTTGCTGTATACTCATCAATTTCAGTATGTCTTGGTATTGGGATTTTAATACCTGGCTTAATTGGATTCTTCATCATATCATGTTTTGCTCCGCTAGTTAGTGTCCATCCTTCTTTTTCAAGCCATTTTATTAAATCCCTGCGTTTCAATACCACCACCTCTTTTATATTGTACACGTATATTATACGTGTGTCAATGTTTTTTCTTAAGTCGAACATTATGTGTACTTGGTAAATAAGAGCCACCATATGAGCTTGACGATAATGTGAAGAACGAAGCTTAATGCCCTAAACCAAGTCTCAGGCTACCTTAATATCCATGAGCTTATAAATATGAAATTTTTAGGTGTTCATCTCGGCGAAATACCGACTTATGCCATAAGTAAGCTCTTTGGGGCAGATATGAATATATATCTGCCCCTATTGTTTCTTCCTATTATTGCTGTGATTACAACATTTATCTCAACTAAACTTTCTATGAACATGCAGAAAAACAGGAGTCAGCCTATTATGACTATTTCTTAAGGGTCGATTCGATCAGCTTCACGATTTCCACGACAGGAATAACGATAAGCGCAAGTGCTACTGCCGTAAAAAAGTTACCGGCTGAAAGCGCGGTAAGGTCAAATATTGTATTGAGACCCGGCACATAGATCACAAGGATGGTCAATACGAAAGAAAGCAGCATGGCGCCTAGCAAATACTTGTTGTGGGTTTTCAGTCTGAAAATAGATTTCGTTCTGGACCGGAGATTCAGAGAGTGAAAAACCTCACAGGAGGAAAGTGTCAAGAATGCCATCGTCATACCTGTAATATGGGACTGTCCGTTTCCGATTATAAAAGAAACCAATGTCAAACCGGCAATGAGAACTCCCTGATAGATCAGATCAATGCCTAGCCTATTGGCAAATATCCCTTCTTTGGAATCTCTGGGAGCCTTCTTCATAATATCAGATTCTGCGTTCTCCATTCCCAGAGCAATAGCGGGGAATGTATCCGTAATGAGGTTAATCCACAAAATGTGGATAGGGGAAAAGAGTCTGAAATTCAGGATCGTAGCAACAAATAACGCAACAACCTCGCTGAGATTGGAGGACAGCAGGAACTGTATTGCCTTGCGGATATTGTCATAAATCCTTCTTCCTTCCTCCACCGCATAAACTATAGAGGCAAAATTATCATCGGCCAGAACCATATCCGAAACATTTTTTGTAACGTCCGTACCGGTAAT
>JAEZNF010000044.1 GCA_023441845.1 Bacillota bacterium
ATTGTAAAGGCCTGCGACGAGATTCTGGGAGGCGCTTTTAAAGACCAGTTCCAGGTGGACGCGTTTCAAGGCGGCGCAGGTACTTCTTTAAACATGAATGTCAACGAGGTTATAGCAAACAGGGCTATTGAGCATCTGGGAGGGGAAAAAGGCGACTACGGCAAGGTGCATCCCCTTGACCATGTAAATATGTCCCAGTCAACAAATGATGTGTTTCCAACTGCCGTGCGTATTGCGGCAATAAAGCTTTTATCTCCTGTCAGTGAACTGTTTGCCGAGCTTCAGACGGTCCTCCAGGAAAAAGAAGAGGAGTTTTCAAACGTTCTGAAGGTAGGCAGAACCCAGCTCCAGGACGCTGTACCCGTAATGCTCGGGCAGGAGTTCGGGGCATGGGCCCAGGCAATATCGAGAGACAGATGGAGACTGTATAAGGTGGAGGAGAGGCTAAGACAGGTTAATCTCGGCGGAACGGCAGTCGGAACAGGACTTAACGCCGGGAGGAAATACATATATATGGTCATAGAAAAGCTAAGGGAACTGACCGGCCTCGGACTGGCAAGAGCGGAGTATATGATGGACCCTACTCAAAACAATGATGTATTTGTGGAGGTTTCCGGTTTATTAAAGACATCTGCCGTCAACCTTTCCAAGATAGCGAGTGATTTAAGGCTGCTCTCATCGGGACCAAGGGCCGGAATTGGAGAAATTATCCTTCCGGCGGTTCAGGCAGGATCTACAATAATGCCCGGCAAGGTCAATCCGGTAATACCTGAAGCGGTAAACCAGATTGCGTTTCAAATTATGGGAAATGATCTGACCATAACTTTAGCGGCCCAATCGGGTCAGCTTGAGCTCAATGCGTTTTTACCGGTGATAGCCCATAACCTCTTTGAAATGCTGGACTTATTGAAAAATGGATTGAATATGCTTATCGATAAGTGTATTAAAGGAATAAAAGCTGATAATGAAAGGTGCAGCAAGCTTCTGGAGGAAAGCTTTGTTTCTGTTACTGCCCTTTTAGAGCATGTAGGATATGAGAAAGCCGCCGAGATAACTAAAAAGTGCGTTTCCATGAGAAAAACAGTTAAGGACATAATAATTGAAGAGCAAATTTTTGAAAGCGGCAGGGCCAATCAAATATTAAATCCCATTGAGATGACGAAGCCCGGTATTCCGGGGAAGGAGAGATGATTTATGAATACAGTTCCTGTTGCGAACAGGCTTCATATAGCACTATTCGGACGTAGAAATGTTGGAAAGTCAAGCCTTATAAATGCTTTAACCGGGCAAAGCCTGTCAGTGGTGTCCGAAGTTCCAGGGACCACCACAGACCCTGTCTATAAGACCATGGAGCTTCTGCCGATAGGGCCCGTAGTGATTATTGATACGGCAGGTATGGATGATATTGGTGATTTAGGAAACTTAAGAGTTGAAAAAACATATGATATTTTAAGAAAGACTAATTATGCCGTAATTGTAATAAATGCACAAGATGGCTTGACCGACATGGAAAAGGACTTTGCAAAAGACATAAAAGCAAGGGGCATACCTGCCGTGTGTGTAGTCAACAAGAGTGATTTGAAGGCACCTGGTAAGGATGAGGTGGAGGGCATTAAAAAACAACTGGACATTCCTGTGTTTTGTGCAAGCTCTTTAAACCATACCGGAATTGAAGAATTAAAGAAATTCATTGCCAATAATGCTGTATTTGATGAAGCGGAATTAAGTATTGTGGGAGACCTTATAAAGCCGGGAGATTTTGTTGTGCTTGTTACCCCAATAGACAAGGCGGCTCCGAAAGGCAGGCTTATTTTGCCGCAGCAGCAGACTATAAGGGATATTATTGAGAATGACGCAATTGCTGTTGTGACTAAGGAATATGAGCTTAAAGAGACTCTGAAAAATTTAAGCAAAAAGCCTTCGCTTGTTATAACCGATTCGCAGGCATTTTTGAAGGTATCGGCAGATACGCCGCCCGATATACCTCTAACGTCTTTTTCAATACTGTTTGCGAGGTACAAGGGTGAACTCATTGAGATGGTAAGAGGCTTAAAAAGGATTGAGAGCCTTAAAAACGGTGAGCGGGTTTTGGTGGTGGAAGGCTGCACCCATCACAGGCAGGCAGATGATATCGGAAAGGTGAAAATCCCAAGGTGGATAAGGCAAATTGCCGGTGGAGACATTGATTTTGAATGGGCTTCAGGCAATTCATTTCCGAAGGATATAAAAAGCTTCAATGCCATAATTCACTGCGGCGGGTGTATGCTTAACAAGATGGAAATGCAGTACAGGATCAATTTTTCGAAAGATAACGGTGTGGCAATAACCAATTACGGTATGCTGATAGCATATGTGCAGGGAATATTAAAACGCGCCTTAGAGCCTTTTCCTGCTGCTTCAATGATTCTTGAGGAACAAGGGTGGAATATATGATATATCTCGACAATGCAGCAACATCATTCCCTAAACCTGAAAAAGTGTATGAAGAAGTGTTAAGGTGCATGAAGGAATACTGTGCGAACCCCGGCAGGGGAGGCCATGCCATGTCTATAAAAGCCGGTATGGAAATAATGAAAGCAAGAGAAAGAATAGCCGGGTTTTTTAATATCGGAAATCCCTTGCACATCGCTTTTACCAAAAATGCTACCGAGGCTTTAAACGTGGCAATAAAGGGTATATTAAAAAACGGGGATCATGTTATAACTACCTGCATGGAGCATAATTCCGTTATTAGGCCTCTTAAAACTCTTGAAAGGGATATGGGAATAGAGCTTACAATTGTGAAGGGGGATGAATTCGGAGAATTGGACCCTGCCGATTTCAAAAAACATATAAGGAGCAATACGCGGCTTATTATAAGCACGTTTTCATCCAATGTCAACGGAATTGTTATGCCTGTAAAGGAAATAGGCAGAATTGCAGCAGAAGACGGAATACTGTTTTTACTTGATGCTTCACAGGGGGCCGGTTCTTCCGGAATTGATGTGGCCGATATGAATATCAACATGCTGGCATTTCCGGGACACAAGGGACTTTTAGGGCCTCAGGGCACCGGCGGGCTTTATATATGTGAAGGATTAAAAATAGATTCAATAATGCAGGGAGGCACCGGCAGTAATTCCGAGAATGTATATCAGCCGGAAATAATGCCTGACTCTTTGGAGAGCGGCACTTTAAATACACCCGGAATTGTGGGATTAAGCGTCGGTATTGATTTCATAGAAAGCTTCGGATTGGAAAATGTGGGATTTTACAAGCATATGCTTGTAAAAAGGCTTCACGAAGGAATTGAGGAAATTAAGGGCATCAAACTATACAGCAAAAAGGAGCAGGAAAAGAATACCGGTATAGTGGCGATGAACTTTGAGGAAGTAGAATCAACAGAAGTAAGCTATGTGCTGGATAAGGCTTACGGTATTGCAACAAGAGCCGGTTTACATTGCGCGCCCTTGGCCCATGAAACTTTAAATACATTTAAAAATGGAGTAGTAAGGTTTAGTGTAAGTAATTTCAATACTTTAGACGATATAGATAATACACTGGTTGCTTTAAGGGAAATAGCGATAAATCTGCACTGAAGATTATGAAATGTATTTATGGATTAAACATATTAATAAAATAATAAAAAAAATTAATTTAATACAGACAAAAGTTAATTAATACAGTATAATAGATTAAAATAATCAATTTGGAGGGGTTTAGTGATGGATAATCGGACAATAAAACCTGTATTAATAATAGTTGCATTAGTTGTAGCTGCAGTAGTAGCAGTAAAGATATTGTCTTTAGCTATGACTTTAGTTTTTAAAGTTATACTTCCATTAGCTTTTGTGGCATTAATTATTTATGGAGTATACTGGTTTATTAAAAAAAGAAGGTAGTCCTAAAATAACTGCATAATTCGGTTAATAAAAGAGATGCATTTTATATATTTATGTTATTTATGTTAAATTTGTTTATTCTTTTTGATAAAGTTTGTTATAATTTATTATAGATTATGAGGAGAACTTTATATGCTCAGTAAAAACAGTATAACACGTAAATATTTAAAGGCATCTATTTTTATTGTAATTGTACCTATTCTAGTAGCCAACATAATTTTAAACAGGCTTTATCTCGATACCCTCTTAGACAGTTACTCCCGCAGGATTCTTCAAAATATCGAGGGGATATCCGAAGTATTGAACGATGAAATTAAAGCCAATACAATAAGTGCTACTGCCATTACGAAAAACAGTGAAATAATCGAACTTGTCAATAACTGGTTTAAAGCCGGGACAGACCGGGATAAAAGAAGTATATCGGAACGGATTAATAACGAATTTAGCTATAGGACCGATATTAACAATATTGTTTTTCTGTTTAAAGGAAATGGTATGTATTGCTACCCTAAAGGGCAGGGTTTGAGTGAAGATAGATTAAGAAAAGACTGCCGCTTTGATTCGGATGAAGGAAATGTGAAGATTCTCAATACTTTAACAGTAATAACAGATACAGCCGAAGAAAAATACCAAAATTCTATTGTTGTAAGGCCTGATGCTGCCGATCTCAATAATAATATTGAGATGATATGCTTTTCTTTTGATTCTAAATTTTTAGGAAATATAGGTAATATCAAATTGTTTGGAAGTTCCGGTCAAATAGTTATAACCGACCAGAATAACAGATTGCTTTTTTCACAAAAGAAACAGTTAACGTTTAAAGTAAATGAGGAAGTGGACATGCTTGCCAAAACCGGTAAGAATGACAATAACTCAAGTGTTGTAATAATTGAGGGGAAAAAGCAATTTGCGACGTGTTACAAAATACCGGAAACAGGATGGAATATGTATGGACTGGTAAATTACATGGATTTGACCGGAGAAACCAGTAAGATTCTTAAATTGGCTATAGTTTTTATGGTTTTTATTATACTTCTGTTTCTTGTATTTTCCTTTTTGTTCTTAAGGGATATACTCATCCCCGTTGACAAGTTGTCAAAGAAAATGAAGATGGTTGAAAGAGGATATTTGGATACATCAATAGATATAAAAGAAGGCAATGATGAGATAAATAACCTCGGTAAATCTTTTAACAGGATGGTTTCTGAAATAAAGAAACTTATAAACGAAAGGGACATAAAACAAAAAGAAAAGGAAAAGGCCGAGATTGAGGCCCTTCAGTCCCAGATAAATCCGCATTTCATATCCAATACATTAAATTCAATAAGATTGATGGCAATGATTGCGAAGGTCGACAGTATAAAAAACATGACCGAGGCTTTTATGAAGCTGCTGACTTCAACTTTCAGCCGTAAGGGTGTATTCAATACCATGGAAGCTGAGTTGGATGTACTTCGAAGCTATGTGTACATAATGAAGGTAAGATTTGGTGATAAATTCGATGTTGTTTTTGAGATGGACGAAAGTATCCGGCAGTGTTATATACTGAGACTGGTGTTACAGCCTATACTGGAGAATGCAATTTTACATGGCATTTCGGATATTGAGGAGAAGGGACTTATTAAGGTTAAAGGATATGGCTTAAAGGGTGACCTTGTAGTTGAGATTATTGATAATGGAAAGGGTATGAGCGAAGAGGAGCTAAAAAGCCTTATGTCGGACGAACACCGCAATACAAAAGGTTTTAACGGTATGGGGCTTAAGAATGTGGATAAACGTATCAAGCTCAACTACGGTAACGGCTATGGTATTAAAATAGACAGTGTTTTAGGGGAGTACACAAATGTAAAGGTCATACTCCCGTATATTACGTATGAACAGGGAGGATCGTTTGATGCAAAAGGTTATGGTGGTTGATGATGAACCTATTGTAAGGCTGGCCTTAAAATCTCTGGTCAATTGGGAGAGCTATGGCTTCAACATGTGTTTTGAAGCGGCGAACGGTAAGCAGGCGCTTGAAATCTACAATAATAATCCAGGCATAAACATTGTAATAACCGACATCAACATGCCCGTAATGGATGGGTTAGAGC
>JAEZNF010000121.1 GCA_023441845.1 Bacillota bacterium
ACTCTGGACTTGCCTATTCTTTCACCTGCAGGAGCATTGCCTGAAGTATATTTGGAAAGCCTTTTCTTGTAGTCTTCCAGGGCTTTTTCATCATATGTAAGGTATTCCCGTGAAAACTGCAATGCAAAGGCTTTTGCGGTATCAGTTTCCGAAGCCTGCTGCTCTATTACATATTTCTGAACTATTGGCCTGGCCGGGAATACAGCGGATACGATTCCCTTTATTAAAAGGACTGCCGCAAGCACCCAAAAAATTACCCTGAAAGCAATTATTTTATTTATGCTTGCAGGGCGGTCATCATAAACATATCCCGGATTTCTTAAAATGTGAAGTTTCTCAAGCAACGCTTTAAAGAAATTTGGGGATTTTTCTTTTTTCTCTTTTGGTACCTCAACGCTTTTTTTCTTTGGCTTCACCTTTTTTCCGGTGCCCCTAAAAAAATCATCAATTGTCATTTTGTCGGACAAATATTATCGTCTCCCTTCATTCCGGCTCAGGGATTCCCGCTCTATGGTCTTCAGGAATCTCATCGAACATTGAAAATGTTTTAGGTGTCCTTTTAATGCTTGTGTGTATAAATGTTTTAGATCCAAATGGAGATTCATAAAACATGTCATGCCAGGTAAATAAAAAATCCACTTTGGAGCTCTGTTTCTTTCCGACTTCATCGGCTAGCACCATAGCCCTGTCTTTTGAAGTTGTAATAACCAGTACCCGTGGAAACACACCGTCATAGTCCATAATGTATTGGCCGCTGATCTTGTAGTTATCATATTTGGGTACTTTGGCCAGAAATGAATTAACCGACATTGTAGCTTCGTCATTCTCAACAAAAAAGCTATATGTATGCCGGTCCTTCAGGATCTTAAAAAATATGTCCGGTGCAAACTCAAAGGTATTGTTTTTGTATGTGTATTCTGTCCAGAGCTTCTTTTCCGTCTTGTAGTCTACTACTGAATACTTGGCGTTCCGGCATTCTTCAAACACTCTTGTAATAATTTCAGCGCTATCCAAGGTATGTCGGAGTTTTTCGTATTTTATTAAATTATCTATTGAGCGCCATTGAACATCTTTCAAAAATATATCCAAATATCCGCTTATAAAAATCTTACCTGCTTCATCAAGGAAATATATTCCCTGAGCACTTCCGCTTCCTTCCCCTTTTTCTTCATATGGAAACCTTCGATCCAAAAACCTGTGGTAGTATAGGTCCTTTAGAATAGACAATGTGTATTTTCTGTTGCATCCCATAATCCTTGCTATTTGCGTGGAGCGCAAAGCCCTTAAGTTATAAATAAGATAAATAGCTTTGACTTTGGCAGGACACATTTTATAGTTCTTCACATAGAGTTCATCAATTTCACTTTCTTCAACCCGAACAATTTTTCTTACACCTCTCGACATTGGTATTTCACTCCTCCTTTCCAATTTTTATATTCCAACCGGTTGGAAACTTCCGAAACTTATTTTTGTACCTTCCCTGTGCTCAAATTGTACACCTTTCTAATACTTGGTTTTTATTTCTTTCATGCATTCATTACAAATATTCTTTCCTTTATGTTCATCAATATTTTTAGCCTCACCGCAAAAAACACATATAGGTTCATACTTCTTTAAAATGATGGTGCCAGCATCAACATAAACCTCTATAGGGTCTTTTTCTTTTATATCCATGGTGCGTCTTAATTCCATTGGAAGTACAATCCTTCCTAACTCGTCAACTTTTCTTACAATGCCTGTAGCTTTCATAACTTTAATTCCTCCTGTTCAATTTTGAATTGTTTTATCAATACTGTTCTCAATTTGAGCACTCTAATATTTGTTTTTGATTTCTTCATACTCAAGCTCATGATAATCAAATCGACTTTCTCATAAATTTACCATTTTGTCTCTCCCCTACCCTACTGACCCACATGCCATAATATTTTTTTGCGGTTCGGCTACAGGATGCTGATATGTGGAGATATATAGTGGTATAGTATATATAGTGGTTTGGTTATGTTTTGAATAAAATATATTGAGTGAAGAGTAATTTAATATAATCGAGGTCTAGGCTGCGAAATGCCTGTTTAATTTGTTCTTTTTATATATGTGTAGTCTTGTATTTTTAACGCCCGTGTCAAAGTCCCAAAGTGGGCGTTTCCACTGCATTCTGTTGATTTGAGTATATGGAACTCATAGTATGGAACTCTAAGAGTTCCATATTATGAGTTCTTACTAGAGTTCCATATTATAAGTTCTTACCAGAGTTCCATATATGAGTTCCACATTTTTTGAAGATTTTTTTAAAAATAAGCTGATTATATGGAACTGGCTATTTTTCTTCGATTTTAACACAGTTTTGTTTTATTCCATGTCCCAAAGTGGGCGTTTCCACTTGGTTTCACGCGTTATGACCATTCATCCGGGAGATACGCGCCGTCTTGCTCATCATTACCGCTGTCGGTAAAGGCCGAAACATAATCATCATCCATTTCCTGCTTGAAGTCATTAATAACGGTGTCAAAATCCTCAATTTTCTTCCTCAGTTCCTTTTCAATCTCATCTCTGGATCTTCTCTTGCTCCTGTTCAACTCAATAATGGCTGCCAGTCTTTTGCTTGCCACTTCATCAGGGACATCTTCCTTATCTAGTGTCTTTATAAGAAACGGGTCGGTTTTCTTTCCGTCTACCAATGTCTTTACATAGGCATAGCGGTTTTCAAGCTTTTCTAAATCCTTGCATTCCAGGAATCCGTCAAAGCTTTTCTGCATATATGAAGAACTCTCCTCACCAAGCCGGAAACATACGGTTGTTCCAACGTTGTCCCTGACGGCGGATATGATTGACTGTATTTGCGGAACCCTCTGATGCGCCATAACAAAGCATACTCCGTACTTTCTCAATTCATCCATTAAAAGCTCAAAGTCCTTGGGATTTGTGGTAACAAAGTTTTGAACTTCATCGGCTATCATAAGCGTTTCATGCTTCATCTCCTCGGGTGTCCTGCTCATGAAGGCCATCATTAGCTTTGAGAATATAATGTTGCCCAGAAATTTTGTATTGTCTTCCTTCAGATCTCCCTTGGGGATCTTGAAGAGGACAATTTTATTTGAGTTGATGCATTCGTCAAAATCAATGCATTCCTCCTGGCCTACCATGTAAAGAACCCTCTCCGACGACAGGAACCTGTCAATTTTGGTAAGGGGTGAATCAATAGCATTGCGGATATCACTGTCCAGCCTGAACGTACCGTCTGAAGCTGTCTTGCCTGTGAACTCTGTAGTCCAGAAATCCTTTACCGCAATGTTTTTCACCTTCTTAACGACCTTGCTCCGGTAATCCTTATTTTTCAGCATTTGCTTCGCGTTCCACAGGCCGCCTTCTCCGGCCTCCATCAAGGCCTTTCCCGTATGGCGGAATATTTTCTCTGTCCGGATTCCCCAGGAGTCGGAGAATATATTCTTCATAATGTTTAAAAACTCTTCGGCCGTTTCATCTATCAGATCGGATTTGCTTTTCCTTTTATTCTTTCCCTGCTGCACCTTCATAAAATTAAAAGGAACAGGGTATTCACTGTCGGAAAAGTCAAAATATAATACGTCCTTTTGCCTTTCCTCCGGGACCAACTGCGCTATCTCATCAACAAGCTTTCCGTGAGGCTCCATGACAATAACGCCCTTGCCGTCATTAATGGCTTGCCTTGCCATAGATTTCAATTCCTCCGATTTTCCGGTACCTATACCGCCTATGACGTGAACATGGCGCCGTGCATCGTCGGGTTTAACTCCAATCCTTTTACAAAGCCCCCGATATTGTATTTCCCCTATAAGGTTTTTCTCCTGTTCATACCTCATCATCGGAGGCGGCAGCTGCTTGTGCTTATTCCGTATAATTTCCTTGATCCTAAGCTCCCGGTCCGGCAGCCTTAATACAAAGCCCGCAAGCTCTCCGGAAGTCAGTACATTCATCCTGTCATACAGTCTCATTAACCTCATTTGAACCAGAATGTAATAAAGGCTTCTGAAAAAAATAATCCTTCTTTTTTTAAAACGGTTGATGTGATCCAATTTACTAAACGCCGCCGCAACAGAACGCACAGCGGTTGCTATCCCTTTGCCGAAGAAACCTATTCCCAATATCCGTATGGTTGTTTCATATCCGGATTTAAGAATTTTTTCCGTCGCTTCCCTTATCTCTTTCCTGTCTGCCCTTGTGAGGTTTCTTGCCGGGCTGAAGGTATCATGTCCGTCCAAATCAAGCTCATCCATGATATCCCTGGTAAAGCCGTCCAGCCTTATTCCGTTTGAATCAGGGTTATGGCCCTTCTTTTCAAACCTTTTTATTTTGTCTCTTCCACTAACTTGCCACTTTCTGTCAAGCGGCCTTAAAAGCACCTGAAGCACTATTTTCTCGTGCCATTCAAGGCCCGACATGGCAGCCAGTATTGAAGGAATGATATCAACCTTATCGGCGAACGGGAATGTAAAATTGTATCCCCGTTTCACAGTCATTCCACGTATCATAAGCTTTTTTACGGCCTTATCAACTTCCCCCGATTTTATCATCCGCTTCAATTCCCGCATTTTCCTGCGGGCCTGTGATAGAGGAACCATGTGATCCTCGGCCTCTTCTATTACACAATCCGGGTATGAAATATATATCTGCTCCTGAATGCTCCTGGCGTAAGTCATTGGAACCCACAGAAAAAATTCTATCTTCTGGTGCCTGCCAACCACCTCAAATGATATGTACGGTCGGCCTTCCGTCAATACCCTCCATTGGGTATTTAAAAGCATTCCGTGAAGAAACATCAACATACGCTCAAGATTCCCTATATCACATGTGTCCAACGGGGTTATTTTCAAAATAACGGCATCCTTCCGGAATTTGCGCAAATGGTAAATCTGGATAATGTAATATCCCAGGAAAAGAATAAGTACTACCGCAAGCAATATTGCAAGGAGTGTAATGATTAACGGATAATTTATTTTTTCCGGCATTTTCAGATACCTGTTCATGCATGCACACCACCTGTCTTTTTGCATTCCTGTACCAGCGTCCATGTGAACTGCCGAATTCTTCCGATAAATTCTTTTGAAGAAAGGCTCCCTTTTTCTATCAGGCTTATCTGAGCCTCCCATTCCGCGGTAAGCTCCGGGCTCTTTAAATCCGGAAAGATATCCAGTATTTCTATCAGCCCTATTCCTACCTTTGTAGGCACAAGATGAATTCCTTCACGTTTCACATAACCCGTTTTGATTATCTTTTCAATTATGGCCGCTCTTGTAGCCACGGTTCCAAGGCCCGCTTTTTCCATTGATGTGATAAGGGATGCGTCAGTGTACCTTGACGGCGGCTTTTGCTTCACTTCCTCCTTTTTTACCGAAA
>JAEZNF010000130.1 GCA_023441845.1 Bacillota bacterium
TCCGGCTTTGTTGTAAAAAAGGGCTCGAATATCCGCTTAATGTTTTCTTCCTTAATTCCTGTGCCGTTATCACTAATTTCACAGCACACAAAACCTTCCTCGCTATATGTATTAATTTCTATAGTACCCATAAGTTCTTTTTCTCTTATTGCATGAGCTGCATTAACTATTATATTCAAAAGCACCTGGTTAATTTCCCCATGGATGCCCATTATTAGCGGAACAGGGTTTAATACTTCCGTAACCCGGGCAAGGTATTTTATTTCATTTTTAGCCACTATTAAAGTATCCTTTATACCTTTATTAATATCGTACTCTACAAATTCATTTTCATCCTCTTTCCTGCAAAATCCCAGGAGGCTCCTTATAATCTTCTCAACCCTTCGAAGCCCTTCTGATGTTTCTTCAAATATTGTATCCAAATCCGAGTAAATGAGATCTATTTTATTTTGTTTGATAAACTCCATCAATTTAATGCGATAACCTTCATATCCTTCAGGTTTTATGTAATCTGTCGAATTATTGATATTAACTAATAATTCATATAGTGCTCCCATCTTCTTAATGTATTTTTTAAGTGTTTCGGTATTGCTCTGGACAAAACCCAGGGGATTGTTTATTTCATGCGCTATTCCTACTGAAAGCTGTCCTATAGCCGCCATCTTTTCCTGGTGTATAAGCTGCTTTTTCAGCTTTTCCAGGTTATCCTCATACTCCCTGCGACATTTTACAGCTTTTTCCCCCAGTGCCTCTTTTTCTTTATCGTGTTCAATGTAGGTTTTGTTTATAGTATTCAAAAAATCTTCCATTTCTTTCGTAAAATCACCTGCAATATTCTTTTTACCGAAATGTTCCATTATCTGCTTTGTTAATAAGTCATGATATTGATTCATGTAAACACTTCCTTAAAAAATTATTGTAAGAACCGCCGTTTTGCTTTTTACACATATATATGTCGGATTATTTTTAGGCTAAAAGCAGTCTTTTATGGAAGTATCAAGTTTAATTTTCCCTGAGTATTATACATACTATCCTGAACATCCCTGGTAAAGCGCAAAGGTGAGAACCCCTTCCTTAAATAATATTATTGGCAATAATTAAAGAGGAACCTCACCTTTAAAAAAACAGTTTACCCTCGTCTATGTATTACTTTTTTTATTGAAAAGTTGTATTTTTACGGCAATATTCTTATCATCTACTTTAGTTGCAGAAATATAGCCTTTGTATAGTTTGAAATACTCGCAAAAAAGATTATTTATAACTCCTATTTTTTCATCTATTTCATTTGAGTTTACTTTCTTCAAAGGATCAGCACTATTGTCTTCCTGCGCCAATATCAGTACCGCTATTTCAAATAGACCTGTTTCAGGAGAAATAGGCTTGTATCCATTTATAAATTTGATATTATACGTTTCTTCTTCACTAATAAACTCTTCAATAATATTTAATGCAAAGGAAATCATTTCAGGTTTTAAATAAAGTGTTTTGAATTCGGCATTACCCTTATAATCAACGTTGATTATCTGCTTTCTGCTTTTAAGAAGAGAAACGTATTTCTCTAAAATCTCATTTAATTGAGTATCACTGCTCTCGGGAGCAACTGCATTCATGATGCCATGAAAAGCTCTGCCAATAGATTTGACCTCTTCTTTTATCGCATCTAACGGTTTACCGCCTTCAATAAGCCTACCTATGTAGTCAACAGTTTGAATTCCAGCTCCCCGGGCAATCTGCACATCATCTTTTGCACTTGCAATAACTTCATCAATTCTTTTTAAAATTTTCTGATACGCAATGTTCTTACTTTCCATGGACTTCCTTAGTCCTTCACGTTCCACAAGAAGCCTGTAATACTCAAGTGCCTGGTCAATTACCACCTTGAATTCTTCTTCCAGTTTCCATGGCTTTGTAATAAACTTAAATATGTCTACTTGATTAATGGTCACGAGAATTTGCTGCAGCTGTGTATAACCGGATAGTACAATCCTTACAGTCATGGGATACTTTTCTTTTACTTCTTTAAGCAGCGTTAACCCATCCATTTCAGGCATTCTCATGTCGGTTACAATAACACTTATTGAGGTTTTCTTCATTATTTCAAGTGCTTCTTTTCCGCTCGAAGCAAAAAAGCATTTATAATCTACATCAATAAGGCCTCTTTTTAATGAGTTTAAAATATTCACCTCATCATCAACAAAAAGAACAGCTTCCTCCATATAACTTCCCCTCCGTATCCATAAATGTCCTTACCAGGACTTTAAGAACCTGAACTTCATCACCTGCAAATATACTCTTTTATTAAGAAATATACCCTCCGTTAGGTAGACCTTACTGAGTTATCTATCGGAATATTTTGAGATTCTATTTACTTACAATAAAATAGCTTTGTAATTTATTAATGTATTTATGATACTCTTTTTAGTAAAGTAGTAACAAAGTCTTATAAATAATAGTACTTTAGTCATACAAACGTGGTTAAAAAAATAATGCTTATTTACCAATAAAAATAGTAAGAAAGCACAGGGTTAAAGTCTGCCATATATGGTAAAATAGATTTATAAGGTCTTTTATGTAAACCCGATATATTTTAATAAGGATGGTGCGCTTATGAAAAAAGATTTACGTATTAAAAGCATTGTAGTGTTAGCAGTATTTCTTTTTGTATCTTTGAGTTTTTTCCCTACTCTCGATGCAAATTCGGCAATCGGCGTAGAAAACTCGGCAGCAAGTACACAAAGCGGCCTAAAATTAACATTTCTTGTTGACAACAATACGAAAACGAACTATTATTTCCGGGGCGAGGCTGCATTTTCTACTCTTATTGAGGTTGACAACAAGAAAATTCTGTTTGACACGGGATTTTCCGATGCATTTCTTAAAAATGCCCAGCAAATGAGAATCAGTATGCTTGATTTAGATTATGTAGCCCTATCACATGGACACCTCGACCATACATGGGGACTGGCTCCATTAACCAAATACTATACAGAAGCAGGCTTTGGGAATATTAGCTACAAAAAGCCGACCCTCATAGCCCATCCTTCTGCATTCGAGCCTAAGGAACGCACTGACGAAGTACAAATAGGTTCAATATTTTCACAAGAACAATTGTCCTGTTTCTTTAATATGAAAATAAATAAAAAGCCGGTGTGGATAACCGACAATTTGGTCTTCCTTGGACAAATAGAACGCAAGAATGATTTTGAGGCTAAAACGCCTGTTGGAGTACATAAAAATGGCAAGCCCGACTTTGTAGATGATGATTCTGCGTTAGTTTATAAATCGCCTGACGGACTGGTTATCATAACAGGCTGTGCTCATGCAGGCATATGCAACACAATTGAATATGCAAAAAAGGTATGTAAAGATGACAGAATTGTTGATGTGATTGGCGGTTTCCATTTGATGAATCAAACTGATGAACAGATTGCCCCTACATTAAATTACCTTAAAAATACAAATGCAGAAGCTCTTCATGCATGCCACTGTGTAGACTTAAATGCAAAAATCGCTCTGTCAAAGGTGACAAACCTTCAGGAAGTATACGTCGGACAAACTCTTTCGTTTAAATAAACTATCATAAAATAGCAAACCTAAAAAAGCAGTATATTCATACCTATTAGCCCCAGTTTCCAAATCATTGCAATGTTTTAGGAAAAGGGGCTTTTTGTATTCAGTTTCATATGCCTATTGTATCTTACAATATCGATATATTTTCACAAAGAAATAATGTGTAATGTTTCCATTAACACTTTATTTGTGTTAAATTTTGTAGTATAATATAATAATAATCGTAAATTTCAACTTAATATTCAAACCTTAGGGGGTGTCACCTTGAACGTCGTATTATGCGCTAGTAATGATGTAGAAAGGAATCAAATTGTACAAACCCTTAAAAGTATTACTGACATTAGCTGTATCGAAACTTATGCAGATCCCAAAAGCCTACTGGAAAGTCTCAAAAATAAAAGATTTGATATTATTTTTCTAGATATCAGTCTTCCTCACATGAACGGTATTGAAATCGCAAAAGCAATTAGGAAAAAAGACTCTATCACTCATATTGTTTTTATTTCTCAAACGGAATGTTACAGCCTCGACGCATTTTCGGTTTATGCAACCGATTATATCTTAAAACCCCTTGATTTCAACAGGTTGAAAAAAACAGTCCTCCGCATTAGCGATATATATATGCATAATGACCAGAAGTTCGTGGATATTAAGACCCGTAACATGGTATACCGTATTAAGGAATCTGAAATAATTCTGATAGAGAAAGTAATGAACAGATGTATTGTCCATACAGAAAACTCCACCTTTGAAGTACTTTCATCGCTAAAATATTTTGAGGATATACTTAATGAAACTAAATTTATCAGAAGTCATGTGGGCTATTTGGTCAACAGGGATAAAATATCCAGAATAGAGGTTAACGGTAATTTATCGTATACATTGCATTTCTATAACATTGATAAAACAGCTCTTGTTAGCAGGGGAAAGAAAAACGAACTCTTCAAATGCATTTCAAATACAGGTGTTATGTAGATATTTAAGTGCTTTTAGACAAAACGCACTTCCCATTAAATTATACCAATAATACATTATCCGGTTGATATTTGTAGAATCTATTTCCAAGTTGTGTTGATAAGGTTTTGCACTCATTTTGATTAGGTATCTTTAATCAAAATTCTGAGAATTTCCTGCTTCACTTAATGTCCAAAAGTCATGCTGTCTGTAGCCGTGGATAGATACCACAAGATTATTATTGCTTCATCAGGAATAAAAACATAATAAAAGGAGTGATTTACTATGAGCGGGATTGAAAAAATCGGAATAATCGGAACAGGGCTTATGGGAAAAGGTATTGCCCATGTTCTTGCAATCGGAGGGTTTAAAGTTGATGTATTTGGTCGCAGAGACGACTTTTCAGGAGAAATAACCGAATACTTCAATTACGAGGAATCAAAAGGCAGAATCAATTCTCAAAAGAAAGAATTAATATTACAAAACGTAAACTTTTTCAACCTGAATACCCAGGCAGAAAAGGTATCTGAATGCCAGGTTATCATCGAAACGGTCAAAGAGGATATTGTTGTGAAAAAGGAAATTTTCACAAGTATCAAGCCTTATATTAATGCCGGTGCATTACTTGCCAGCAACACTTCCAGCTACCTCATTTCAAGGCTTGCTCAATATACTCCATACCCTCAAAATTTTATAGGTCTGCATTTCTTTTCTCCGGTTCCTTTAATGAAGTTGGTGGAAGTAGTTGAAGGCAAATCAACCGATGAAAGTGCCGTAAATACTGCGTGTACATTGGTAAAAAGCATAGATAAACTTCCGGTAGTGGTAAAAGATTCACCGGGATTCGTATTGAACAGAGGTCTCTTTGTTATGATAAACGAAGCCGTGACAATGTTACATGAAGGAATTGTAGGCTGCTCTGAGGATATTGATAATATTTTTATTAACGGGATGGGCTTGAAGGTTGGCCCACTTAAACTGGCAGATATGGTAGGTATAGATGTAACCCTCAAGGTATTGGAAAACATGTATGAAGAAACCGAAAATAATAAATACACGCCGTGCGTTCTTTTAAAAACTATGTTTGAAAACGGATTACTGGGTAAAAAGGCCGGAGAAGGATTCTATTCCTATAAAGGCAGATAGTGACAAGCGTAGCGCAGTCAATTTTATCTTTAATTCGCTGCTATTTAAGAAAGGAGATAAACTATGATAAACTTCGGAATATCAGGAGTAGGTGCATATTTACCGGAAAAAGTATTGACCAACGAGGAAATGGAAGGTTGGGGTATTGGCTCTAATGCCAATTGGATAAGGGAAAACACAGGCGTAAAGGAAAGAAGAATTGCTGGCACAAACCAATCCTGCAGTGATTTGGCAGCACTTGCAGCACAAGATGCAATAAGCAATACCGGCATCACACCTGATAAAATTGATTTAATAGTGGTATCTACCATAACCCCAGATTATCTGCTGCCTCAGACAAGCTCGCTTGTAAAGAAAAAAATTGGAGCTTACAATTCAGCCTGTTTTGATATTCAGGCCGGATGCGCAGGATTTGTCTTTGCAATTTTATCAGCAGTAAGCTATGCCCAATTAAATAATGAAATCAATAATATTTTAGTAATAGGCTCAGATGTTATGTCCAAGGTAACCGACTGGACCGACAGGCGTTCATGCTCTATTTCTGGTGACGGAGCAGGCGCTATAGTATTAAAGCGAGAAGCCTTTTATGGTATAAAAGCCACTTCCATGTGCCACAGTGATATGGATAGAACAGAATGCGCATGCCTACCAATATACTACGGCAACGAAGGAATTGAAAAAAAGCTGTTGTACAGTTTTGAAGGCAGATATCTTTATGAAATACTAAAAACCAATGTTCCTAAAATGGTTGATAAATTACTGCTGAAAACAGGTTGGAAAATGGAAGAAATAAAAATGTTTGTTTTCCCTCAGGTAAATAAACATCTTGTAGAGGATATATGCTCGGCAATAAATATTCCATATGAAAGAACTCATACCGTTATGGATAAATACGGATATACATATAACTCATGTATTCCAGTCACTATGCACGATGCTTTAAGATCACATACTTTATGTTCCGGTGATAAGATTATTATGGTCGGTGCCGGAGCAGGTAATTACTTTGCCGGGGTAGCTGTTGAATGGAGTAAATAATTGCGCTATTAGAATTTCTTGACCTTATTATCAAAAGAAAAATCCTACAACTCGTTAAAACACCGAGATTCTAGGATTTTTCTTTTATAATGTAATTGAGACACTCCATATGTCTGATTTCTCTTCTAGAAACGCTAATTAAAAACCCTCTTTGGATACATTCCATTATATCCAAAGAGGGTTTTTAGGCTACCTGCCCTATAGCTTATATTATTTTGTTGTACCTTTGTAATCGGTGAATACCTTTGCCGCAGAAGATAGAATATCAGGGCTTATATCGGTTTCCTTCATACCATTTGCTTTTAATCTGGCCATATTAAGCA
>JAEZNF010000118.1 GCA_023441845.1 Bacillota bacterium
GAATACGGGCTTACCACTGCACCCGGCTTTGCGGACGTTATAAACGATCCCCAGCCGCCATGGTCAGATGTTACATATCTGAAGTTTTATTTTGACACTCACAAGGAAGCCAAACGTTATCTGGACAAAAATCAGCCTCCGTATATCCTGCATGACATTGCCAAGCTTAACCTCTTCAGGGGCGAATTGTGTAATACAGCACTCTGGAAATATACTGTGGATGTTATCCCGTACTACCAAAGAGAATTCGGTATTGACGGGGCAAGAATAGATATGGGGCATGCCTTGCCACCCGATCTCAACAGAGAGATAATTGAAAAAAGCAAAGGCATAAATGAAAACTTTCTCCTCTGGTCGGAGGAATTCAATTGTAAGAATTCAGCGAAGGCCAGGAACGACGGATTTCATTTCATGACGGGATCATTGTGGTATGATTATAAGAATTTCGAGAAAGCCACATTCTACAAAAATGTAGTGAAAACACTTATCTCTTCCGAAATACCGGTAACAGGAGCATTGGAATCTCCCGATACTCCCCGTGCAGCATATAACTACAAAAATGCCGGCAGCCTTGAAATGATGATTTTTTTGAACTACTTTATGCCCAACGTCGTTCCCATGATAAATAACGGCATGGATATCATGGAAATGCAGCCCATGAACCTCGGTCTTGACAACAGTGAGGAAGGACGCTTCGTACTGGATGAAAGCGATCCGATGTACGGAAAACTGGCTTTCTTTGATAATTATTGCCTGCACTGGGCCAATCCTGAAAGCGGATACCTGCCATCAGTTCTTATAAAGGCTTCTTCTATCAGAAAACGCTATATAAATCTTATAGCCTGCAGGGAAAATTTCATATACCAACCGGAAATGGAAGGCAATAGAAAAATTCTGTTTTTATGTTATTTTGATAAAAAGACCCGTGAGGGTTTATTCTTTCTGGCAAACAGAAGCAGCCGGACGAAAGCCAGGGTAAATTTAAAAAGAATTCTGCCCGATAATTTAAACGGAGTGAATGAAATAAAACTGATATTTAAAGGCGAAAAGTCTTGTGAAACCGACTGGAATCCGGAAAGTGAGCTAATACTATCACCAAAGGAAGTTTCCATCGGCCGTATTTTATTTTAGAGAAGGAGGATCTTATGAAGAAAAAACTACCAAAAGTAGCTTATTTTTGTATGGAGTACGGTCTCCATGAAGAATTCAATATCTATTCGGGGGGACTCGGCATACTTGCAGGAGACTATATTAAAGCAGGCAAGGATGGCGATTACCCGTTAGTAGGCATAGGTATATTGTGGCGTCAGGGCTATACAAGGCAGTACATTGACTCTGCCGGGAAACCGACCGACTGTTTTCCCGAATACAGCTATGATTTCTTAAAGGACACCGGTGTTGAGGTAAAAGTCAGGATAAGAGGCAGGCAGGTTAAATGCAAGGTCTGGAAATGTGACAAATATGACAATGTTCCATTATACCTTCTGGACACAAACCTACCGGAAAACTGTGACAGGTTCATTACCGGACAATTATACGGCTGGTTCTCGGAGGAAAGAATCGCTCAGGAAATGGTGCTTGGAATTGGCGGAGTAAAAGCGTTAAAGGCTCTGGGGATAGATGTTGACATATACCACTTCAATGAGGGCCATGCTGTTTTTGCAGGCACAGAGCTTTTAAGAAGGCAAATGGATGATAAAGGCCTGTCCTTCGAAGAGGCTCTTCAAAAAGTCCGCAAGAAAATCGTTTTTACAACACATACACCGGTTGAAGCAGGCAATGAGGTTCATGATTATGAACTGCTGCATTATATGGGTGCCTACAACGGACTCACCTACGGTCAAATGTTAAAGCTAGGCGGAGAGCCGTTCAATATGACTGTTGCAGGCTTGAGATTATCCTATAAAGCCAATGCCGTAGCACAATTGCACGGCAAAACAGCAAAAAAAATGTGGAAGCATGTTAATGACTCCGCAGAAATCATTGCAATAACCAACGGCGTCCACAATGGGACATGGCAGGACAATAGGATAATACATGCATTCGAAAACGATTTGGATCTCTGGAAACCCCATATGGAAGCAAAAGCTGAAATGATTGAAGAAATTTTCAAGAGGAATAATGTCAGGCTTCACGAAAATGTGCTTACCATAGGGTTTGCAAGAAGAGCCGCACCTTACAAACGGAGCGATTTGATTTTCAGGAAAAAGGAAATTATTGAACCTCTTTTAAAAGAAGGAAAACTGCAGTTGATCTTTTCGGGAAAGGCTCACCCCAATGATTTGACAGGTAAGGAAATAGTTTCGAACTTATATGAAATGGCCCAAAAATATCCCGAAAGCGTAGTATTCCTCCAGAATTATGATATGAAAATCGGTAAACTCCTCACAAGAGGCTGTGACGTCTGGCTGAACAACCCTATAAGGCCGCTTGAAGCCTGTGGAACATCCGGTATGAAGGCTGCCATGAACGGTGTTTTAAACTTAAGTGTTCTTGACGGCTGGTGGCCTGAGGGATGCGAGCATGGCATAAACGGCTGGCAGATAGGAGACGGTTATGAAGGCAAAGAGCATGACAAGGTAGATCTAAAGTCTTTATACCATGTACTTCATAAGGAAGTAATCCCGACATACTATGAAAATAAGGACGTTTGGGTTACAATGATGAAGGAAAGCATCAAGATGTCCAAATGGAACTTCTCGGCCGCAAGAATGGTAGAGGAATATTACGGCAGACTATATACAAAATAGTGCTCTTTTATGGGGGAAGCGCCGATGTACTTCCCCCTTATAAATCTCAAATAAAAGTCTCAGAGGCGTTGAGTCCCCTCGACTTTTGCCGGATTTCCCGTCTAGAAACGGCCACTAATAAGAGCTTTCAACTGCTTTAAGCATTCAAGCTGCTCGCTGTAAGGTATTGTGTTTAAACCGCTGGGGTTTGAGCAAACAAAGTCTTTAACGCCTGTAATCAGGCTGTTTTCTTGAATACCTTTTGTAAAGTTTACCCTCATTGGAGAAATTCCCAACACATGCGCAGCAAAAGCACGGTAAACACCAAAACCAACGTAGCAAACTATTTCAGGCCTCATTTCGGTAATTAAATCAGCGAGCTTTTTAGCACCTCTTTTAAACTCACATGTAGAAATATCACCCGAAGACTTTGAAGGCCTGTCCACAATATTTGTCGAACCAAGCTTCAAATCAAGAAGCTTAACATCATCTTCCGGCTTGAACTTACACGGTGTAATGCCCGCTTCATTTAAAAGCTTCCAGAACCGGTTGCTTTTTCCGGCATAATGATGCCCGGTTTTTGCCGATTGAATTCCGGGATTATATCCGACAAAAAGCACTTTTAAATCATATGCAACAATATCAGGCAAAGCTTTTTCATTTGTAAACATTTTATCACCTGCTTTACTATTTTATTTTTAGTATTTTTTTATGATTATATTTTACCAATTTTATTTGAAATAATTGAAAATGTTATTGACAACATATGATTACAGGTGTAATATTTACTTAAGACTACACCTGTAATCTCAAAGGGGATGTTGATAGCAATGAGTAAAATACCACAAATTTCAGATACCGAATGGCAAGTCATGAAAATTGTATGGGCTAATCAGCCTACAACTGCAAACCAGGTTATTGAGGCCTTGGAAGGCATTACAAACTGGAAGCCAAAAACTGTAAAAACCCTGCTTGGAAGGCTTGTTAAAAAGAAAGCACTTGCTTTTAACAAGGAAGGAAGAGAATACTACTATTTCAGTCTTGTCTCTGAAAAGGAATGTATCCATGCAGAAAACAAATCTTTTCTCCAAAAGGATAATGACGGAGCATTAAACGTTATG
>JAEZNF010000200.1 GCA_023441845.1 Bacillota bacterium
GTGTTACTGTTATAAGTGATATAGCTGATTTTATAAAGTATAACCTTTTTAAAATAGGAAATTCCAAGGTAGATGCCGAGATTAAGGATATTGAAGAGATAAGAAGCCCTTTAAAGAAACTCAAGGAGATAAAGAGTACAGTTGCTTCCATGAGGCTGGACTGTATAGCTAGCGCCGGGTTCGGTATATCAAGAAGCAAGATTGCCGAATACATTAAAGCCGAAAAGGTTAATGTGAACTGGGAGAAGACTGTAAGCCTGACAAAAGAAGTAAAAGAGGGCGACACCATATCTATAAGAGGCAGGGGAAGGGTTGTTCTTGACAGCGTCAGCGGAGTTACCAAAAAAGGAAGGATCAGCGTTTTATTAAAGAAACTATTATAGGAGGCGGCTTTAGATGAATTATACCCCTAATGAATTAAAAAACCTCACTTTTGGAAAGAGTCTTGTGAGGGGATATAATGAACTGGAAGTCGATGAGGTGCTGGACAAAATTATTGAAGACTACAGCGCGCTCATACATGAGAATATTGAATTAAAGGACAAGGTAGCGGTTTTAAACGAGGGTATGCAGCATTATAAGAAAATAGAGGAGTCTCTTCAGAATACTCTTATTGTTGCCCAGCAGACTTCGGAGGACATTAAGAAAAACGCTTATGAAAAGGCGGATAACGTTATAAAGGAAGCTGAAATCAAAGCTCAGCGCATAATTGAAGAGGCAAACCAGCAGGTGGTAAAAATCAGGTATGAGTATGAAGATACCAAAAAGAAGCTGCATATTTTTAAGGCAAAATCCGAAACATTGCTGCTTTCACAGCTGGAGATGTTGAAACAAACGGTTGAAATGGTAGAATAGTATATTAAAAGTTTTTTGAAAGATAATAATAAATATAAACTGATTTAATCTTTTTTATAGGTATTGAGATCTGTATGTTGGAGGAGATACATGATTAAGCTTAACATAAATTTAGGGGAAAGAAGCTATCCTATATATATTACATCCGAATACGGCAGTCTTGAAAAAAGCTTTAAGAGTGCCAGGATTAGCGGTAAAGTCGGACTTGTTACCGATACAAACGTAGATAAGTGCCAATCGGAAGAATGCATAAACGCACTTAAGGATGCAGGGCTTAACGTGCATAAATTTGTTATTGAAGCAGGGGAAAAAAGCAAGAACCTTGGTACAATAAATGATATATATAAGTTTCTGGTTGAAAACAAGTTTGATAGAAATTCCAGTCTGGTTGCCCTTGGAGGGGGAGTTGTAGGAGATATAACAGGATTTGCTGCGGCAACCTTTTTAAGGGGGATAAATTTTATACAGATTCCTACGTCCCTTTTGGCTCAAGCTGACAGCAGTGTAGGCGGAAAAGTTGGTGTGGATTTTGAAGGGAATAAGAACTTGATTGGCGCTTTCTATCAGCCTAGGTTTGTATATATGAATGTCAATTCATTGAAGACCCTGCCGATAAGGGAACTTAGAGCAGGTCTTGCCGAGATAATCAAGCATGGTATTATAAGAGATGCCGATTTTTATGAGTACATAGACTATAATATTAAAAAGATATTTAACTTTGATGAGTATACGCTTCAGTATATGGCAAAGATCAATTGCTCTATTAAAGGCGCGGTAGTAGAACAGGATGAAAAGGAAAGCGATTTGAGAGCTATTCTGAATTTCGGTCATACTATAGGCCATGCAATTGAGAGTGCTTACGGGTTCGAATATCTGCACGGCGAGTGTGTATCCCTTGGTATGGTCGCCGCATTTAAAATGGCTCATTACCTTGAAATGGTGAATCAGGATTCTGTAAATACGATAAAAAATACTCTGACGGAAATAGGATTACCTGTAAAGCTTGAACGAATTGATGTTGAGAAGATATATGAGCATTTGCTGTATGACAAGAAGATTCGGAGTGATAAAATTCTCTTTATTCTCCCTAAAGGCATTGGAGAAGTCGTACAATGTGTTATTGACGACGTAGAGCTGATAAAAAGAGTAATTGGCGATATGGCGGAATAAGCCTTTTAGGTACTCTGGAGGTAACTTTAAATGACTACATTAAGGTTTGGGAATATTATGGTAGAAGTGGAGCTTATCACAGGGAGTGACGGGATGGAATACTTGCATTTCAGGCATCCCTTGTCGGGTACATGGTGCCAGTCCATCAATACTGTTATTGAAGATATGGAAAAGTATTATGATCAAAAGAAAATGGAATGGAGAAATCTTGCGGAGTTTATAAAAAAAGATGACAGCTTACATGAAGCTGTTAATAATGAGGTTAAGGATAAAGAGTATTTTTAGGAAAAGCACCTTTTATTATCTGGGTGCTTTTTTCATGTTTATGAATGCCTGGTGCTTTTGAACATAATTGTGTTTAATAGCCTTTATTCCTATAACCTGATGGTTTTGAAGAATATAGAAGCTGCTTTATTATTTGACCTATTGAAAAATGCAAAATTATCATGTATGATAAAAATGAGTTACTGTACATATAAAATTTAGATATAGTTGTAAAATATAGAGATAAAAAGTATGGGTTTGTGTTTTTAATATACCATATTATGGCTTTTAATTAAGGGGGATACAAATGCATATAGGCAAAAGAATTTTCTGCTTCATAATAGCCTTGTTTTTGGTTGTTAATTATTTCGATGCGCCCAGCTTTTCTGAATCGGTGAATATTAGCCTGGAAATCCGGCGAAATCCTATTAGTGATGGTGATAAAACCGGTAAAATAGATATAAGTGTACTGATTTATGGTGTTTCTGAGGAAGACTTAAAAAACGCAGTTATAGAAATGTCTTTGTTTGATGGAGCGGAAGCTAATTATACCAACTTTACTAATATCCAAAGATCAGGACCTTATAAATCCACAAATTCGGCTTTACCCTTTTACATATTTGAAACAAGAAGTATAGATCTGCCATTCGATTCAAATTACAAGTTAGAGCTATGCAGTGTTGTCAACGGTGAAAAGTATGTACTGACGGAGGAGTTTGATGTCGGGCCTATATCTGATATTGCTCAGGGAATAGAAATAATCGGCAGTCCAATAGACAATCTTATGGAAGACGGTTTCATTAAGATTTCATGGAAACCTGCAACTGATGTAAGTTATTATAAATTATACTTTTGTAATAGTATTAATGAATTAGAATATCCGAAAAACGAATGGTATATTGAAGGGGATAAAACCAGTATATCAATTGATCCTCTAGAATTTCTGAAAAGATCATCAGATACGTTCTACTTTTTTATTGTAGCATATAAGGGAAGTAATAATAGGATATGCCGCTCCCAAATGTATAAATTAACCATGCCATTGGATTATCCGGTGCATTTTAAAGATCCGAATCTTGAAGCTGCGATTAGAAAAGCGGTAAAGAAGGAGGATGGAGGTATCCTTCTTCTTAGCTGTGTAAAAAATATTAATTTTTTAGATGCATCAAATAAATCTATAAACGATATTGGAGGTATTCAGTATTTATCCGGTCTCACCAATCTTAAATTAAATGAAAATTCAATCAGTGATATAAGTGCGTTATGTGAACTGACTACTAAACTGAAAAGTCTGGATTTGAGCGGCAATCAGGTAACAAGTATTGCGGATTTGGGCTGTCTTACCGGTCTTAATATCCTGAATTTATCAAATAACAATATTAAAGAAATCGGACCGCTAAGTTCTTTGAAAAGTTTACAGGCTTTATTTATAGATAGTAATCAAATTGAGGATATAAGCGCGCTGAAATTACTTATAAATTTGAAATACCTTATGTTGTTAGGGAATAATATAACTGATTTTTCTCCTGTGGCGTCTTATTATAATAATCTGATTATTAAGGATTTTATTTTAAACACTAATCCAATTGCAACCAGACCGGCATCACCGACACCTGCTGCAACCGATACAATGGTATCAAATACGCCAACACCTACCCCAACAAATACAATGATACCTGATACTCCGACACCTGTTCCAACTGATACAATGACACCAAATACACCAACAGTGTCTAAAACAACTGAGACCCCGACGCCATATAAGTCTGAACCTTCATATGAGCCATCGGTTATTCCGGCTTATACAGAGACTCCGCCCCCTCAGGTGACACCGTCTAATATTCCGCTATACAAATTTACCGATGATAATATGAAAAAACTAATGGAGAAGACTGTCGGCAAGACTATGGAGAATATCACCAGGGGTGATCTTGAGAGGATAACCATACTTGATGCTTCGGGTCTAAATTTAACGAGCCTCGAAGGTATTCAAAATTTGTGTAATTTGGCAAGTATAGAACTGGATTCGTATTATTCGGATGATGGTATACTCTTATACAACTATATAAGTGATTTGAGCCCGCTAAGAAATTTATCCTATCTGCAAAATCTGATACTGGTCGGTAATAATGTAAGCGATGTAAGCCCTTTGAGTGGCTTAACCAATCTGAATAATCTAGATCTGGGTACCAATAATATAAAAGATATTACTCCTTTATCAAGCCTTGTGAAATTGAAAAACCTGAGTTTATTCAGTAATGATAACATAACCGATATAAGACCTCTTTCCAACATGAAAGAATTGGTATATCTTGATTTGGGCTATAATGCCGTTGAAGACATTAGCTGCTTAAGCAATCTTGTGAATCTGGAAATATTATACCTTGATAATAATAATGTAAAGGATGACAAACCCTTGAAGGGTTTAAAGAAGTTGAAGATAATAGGTCTTGATAATAATCCGATAACCAATTATACAGGGCCTGGTGCCTCACAAACCCCAGCCCCAACACCTTTGGTTTCCGGAAATATTATAATTCCAATTGGTAATATGACACCAAACCCGTATCTGACACCTACACCAACTTCCAAAAGCAAAATTACACCGACACCGACCGGTAAAACTATGACTAATATACCGGATAGAAAACTGCCTTCTACCTCCGGTTTTAAAGATATTGACGGACACTGGGCCAAGGACAATATTGCCAGACTGATTGAAAAGGGGATTATAACAGGTTACCCTGATGGTACGGTAAGGCCTGATCTGGAAATATCCAGGGCAGAGATCGTTGTGATGCTTGCTAAAGCTGTTAATCTCAAGCCTTCAGAGAGTACAGTATTGAATTTTGCTGATGGTAAGGATATCCAGGCATGGGCAAGCGGGTATGTAAAAGCGGCTGTGGAAAAAAAGATAATTAATGGATATGAAGACAATACATTCAGGCCTTCCGCCAGGCTAGTGCGTAGAGATATGACGGTCATGGCATTAAGGGCATTCGGTTATACGGAAGCAATAGAAAAAAGCCTTGGCTTTAAGGACTCAGAAAATATACCTGAGTGGGCAAAGGCTTATATAGCTAAAGCAGTTGAATTGGGTATAGTAAACGGTTATAAAGACAACACATTTAGACCCGATAATAGTATAACCCGTGCTGAGGCGTTTACGATAATATCCAAATGCTTGAAGTAGCAGTTATTTATATTTTTTGATGTTTTCCTCAAACGGTGGGTATATTATACCTTTTTCAGTGATAATAGCAGAAATATATCTGTTTGGGGTAACATCAAAAGACGGATTAGCTACTTTGACTCCGGCAGGTGCAATGGGAATACCTTTTATGTGAGTAACCTCTTCAGGTTTTCTTTCTTCTATAGGGATACTG
>JAEZNF010000308.1 GCA_023441845.1 Bacillota bacterium
AGATAGATGTATTAAGGTGGGGCAATAGGGAAGGAAGTATCAGCAAGAAGATTTTATTTGTCGGAAATGATTATATATCTATGGAAGTTACAGGCAATGGCGGCTACACCAATAACAGCGGTAAATGGGAAGAAAGTCAGTTTCAAGTGAAGCCTGTCGACAATATTTCAGGGGACAGGAATGTCAAAATGTCGGATTTAGTAGGTATAAATGGTTTGAAAATATTGGAGGAAGCCAGAAAGAATTCTGACGGCTATCTGGATGAGCCTGAAAAAGAGAGTATTAGTAAGAAACTGCTTGATGATAACTTTTACATTCAAAGGAGAATGGGACGCTGGGTTTTTAAAGGCAGGATGAGCTATGAAAAGGATGGGAAAAAAATGTTTTCCGATTATAATATAAATGCAATTCCTCCTCAGAATTTTGTGAGCTTTGATATATTGTGCGTATTATGGAATGCCATAAAGGACAGGGTACCGGATGCTGTTGATGCCTATACTTCCCCTAACAAGGATATGGCAGTCATATTATCAAACTCAAAGCTTTTTATATACTCTATAAAAAATGGTGAATTGGGTGAAAAGCCTCTGGCTAAAGTAAAGCTGGCAGAGGGCGATTCTGTAATTATGGCAGAATGGGGAATGGGTTGGTATGTAGACAAATGGGAAGAAGCTTTTATGAGAAATGATTTTAAAAGGGTTATAACAGAATGATTTAATATAAAAAACTTTAAGAACCTCTATACCTGAACCCATAAATTTATAATATATTGAACGTGCGAAAGAATTTTCATAAAGTGTTGCGCGTTCAATGGATCAAGGTATATGATGAAAGCGAAAAAGTAGAATTAGAAATGTAAAATGCTTTTCGCTAAACATATATCTATTGTTTTTAAAAAATATATACTATAATAATATCAGGAAAAAACGGTACTAATTAATGCTCTTTAGAAAAAATAATACATTGGTGCGAGGTTATATGTGGATAAAAAATAATTTTTTCAAGTATTCAATAGGAATAATTTTGGTATTGTTAATCATTTTTTTGCTAGGCCAGGTGGATTTCTTTCTGGCTCCGTTTAAAAAATTTATAGCTGTTTTGTTTATACCTGTACTGATATCGTTGCTGCTTTATTATTTGATGAGGCCATTGGTGAGACTTGCAATAAAGTTTAAATTTCCGCCGGTATTGGCAATACTGTCTGTATTCGTGGTTTTCATCCTGGTTTTTTCACTAATCGGTACATATGCCGGGTCTATTATTGTGGATCAGTTTAACCTGCTGATTGAAGATTTGCCGCATATAACCGAAACCGTTAAGGAAAAGGCTCAAAAGTTGGTTGAAAATGAGAATTTTGCTTCGTTGTTTACCGGTAAGATTCAGGAACAGTTTACTACATACGCACAAAAAGCTTTTCCGGTTGTAAAAGACAACATACTTGGTGCAATATCTGCTGTTACCGGTATTGCTTCGGTTTTATTGACAGTTCCGTTTATGGTTTTTTATCTTTTGAAGGATGACCGTATTTTCTACAGGAGGTTGTCAAACGTCATACCTAAAAAGTACAGGAGAGAAATAACGGATATTATTAAGGAGACTGACAAAACCCTGTCGACATATGTTATTGGCCAGGCAATTATTGCTCTGATACTTGGTACTCTTACGTTTATAGGGTATATGATAATAGGACTTAAGTATTCATTTATACTTGCTTTTTTTGTTATGATTACATCATTTATTCCAATGTTCGGAACTATAATAGGTGTGGTGCCTGCACTGCTTTTAGGCATAGCTGTAAACCCTTTTATGGCTGTGAAAGTTTTGATTGTAGCAGTTATAGTCCAGCAAATTGAAGGTAATTTCGTATCGCCGAATGTTATAGGAAAAAGGCTGGATATCCATCCACTCACTGTCATCATCATCTTTTTGGGGGCGGCCGCTTTATACGGTTTTATCGGGATGCTTATTGCAGTGCCTTTTTACGCGGTTATAAAAGTGCTGGCTACCGGTGGATTAAGGATATTCAGGATATGGAGGCATGGAAGGGTACGCAGGGAAGTATAAAACAATATTACATCTTAATTTATTGAGGTACATTATATGTCGTTAAAAGAAAAAACAGCCGAATTGAGCAGGCTGAATGAGGAATTAAAATATGAGATTGATGAGCGGAAACGTGCAGAAGAGCAGCTTGAGCAGCGGAATAAACTATTAACAACGCTTCTTGAAGTGTCCAATATGGTTTCCTCAACACTTGAAATAAAGCCGCTATTAGAGGCAATTCTCGACCGCCTTAAAGAAATAATTGACTATAAGGGTGCAAAAATCTTTATAGTTGAAGGAGAAGTACTTAGAGTTATTGCCTGCAGAAGTCATAGATCCGCAAGTGAAGAGGAAGAGACCTGCTTTTTATATAAGAAGAATCTTATAGGCTTAAATATAGTTATGTCAAGAAGACCTGTTGTTATATCGGATGTTACCGATGATGACCCAATGGCAGTAGCTTTCAGGGAGACATTCGGAGGCTGTTACAACGAGGCTGATTCGGGTGTGCGTTCGTGGCTTGGAATTCCGATGATTATTAAGGACAAGGTCATTGGAGCTCTGGCCATAGACCACAGCGAAAAGGGATTTTACCTTCCGGAGCATGTAAGTTTTGGCACAGCGTTTGCAAATCAGGCTGCCATAGAATATGAAAACGCAAGGCTTTACTCAGAGACTATAAAGAGAACAGATGAATTGAAGACCATGTTGAGTGTAAAAAAGGCCATTACAAGCAGGCTGGAACTTAAAGCGGTCATAGATATGATTGCTGATGAGGCAAGGAGGCTTACGGGGGCTGAGAGAACTGCCGTATTTCTGGTGGAGGGTAATGATCTGGTGCTTTCGGTCTTTTCGGGGAAGGACAGCAGAAGGTTTTTGGCATACCGTTTACCTATTGACAAATCGCTGACAGGTATGTCTTTGATTGCCGGTAAGCCTGTTATTGTCAATGATGCCCGGAATAACCCGCAGGTTTATGCAGATTTGGTTAAAGAGGCGAATATCAAGTCATTCCTGAGTGTTCCGCTGAAGGCAGGAGCAAAACAGATCGGGACTATAACTGCTGTTGATAAGATTTCAGAAGAATTTAATTCCGACGATGAGAGAATTTTAAGCATGCTGGGTTCGATAGCTGTTATAGGCCTTGAAAATGCACGGATGTATGAGGAAGAAAAACTCAGGCATATTGAGGAAGAAAAGCAGCGCTGCGTTGCAGAGGGTTTGAGGGATATCCTGGCTATACTTAACTCGAACAGGCCGCTGGGTGACATACTTGAATTTATCATAAAACAGGCTGCCAGCCTTATGGGGACAGCTTCAGGCTCGCTGTACCGGTTTAAAAGGGATGAAAATATATTAAGGCTGGATGCTGTATGCGGCTTGCCGGAGGGCTTCTTAAAACAAACATTGGTCCTTGATGGAGCGGGTGCGATAGGCCGCTCTGTTATAGAGCGCAAACCGGTTTTTGTTAAAGACGTATCCATGCTGGGTGACAGCTCCATATATATTCAGGGGTTGAACAATCAGCCGGAATGGATTTCACAATATTGCAAGGGGCTTTTGGCTGTACCTCTGATTTGCATGGATGAAGTATACGGAGGTATTGCCGTGTACTTTAAAGATATACGGAGCTTTTCACCTGAAGATATAGAGCTGGCAATGACTTTAGCCGATCAGGCGGCACTTGCTATAGATAATGCCAGACTGAGATCTCAAGCGGAAAGAAACGCTGTTGCTGCTGAAAGAAGCAGAATTGCCCGCGATTTGCACGATGCTGTTACTCAGACACTGTTTTCTTCGAGTCTGATTGCAGAAGTACTCCCGAAGATATGGGAACGTAATAGGGAAGAAGGATGGAAACGACTTGATGAACTGAGGCAGTTGACAAGAGGGGCTCTGGCTGAGATGCGTACATTACTGCTGGAATTAAGGCCGGCAACATTGGTTGAAGCAAAGCTTGATGATTTGCTAAGGCAGCTTTGCGAAGGTGTCATAGGACGTGCGAGGGTACCGGTGGCTTTGCAAATTGAAGGCGAGGCAGAACTTCCGACTGACGTGAAAATCGCTTTATATAGGATTGCACAGGAAGCCTTGAATAATATTTCAAAACATTCCTGTGCCAGTAAAGCCGTTGTAACTTTGAATAATAATTGTGTGAATATGGATGGCAAAGAAGTCGTTGAGCTTACTATTAGCGATAACGGCAAGGGTTTCAATCCGGATTTCATCACCGGAGACCACCTTGGAATAGCTATAATGGAGGAACGTACCGAGGCAATAGGTGCAAAGCTCAATGTTAATAGCCAAATAGGAAAAGGGACTGATATAATTGTTGTTTGGGAAATAATAGGGGAGGAAAAAAGTAATGTCTGATGATAATAAAATAAAAGTGGTAATTGTTGATGATCATAATGTTGTACGCAGCGGGTTGGGAGCTTTCATGATGATTTATGACGATTTGGAGCTTATAGGCGAAGCATCAAACGGAAAGGAAGCGGTTGAAATATGCGGTAAGCTTAACCCTGATGTGGTACTTATGGATCTTATTATGCCTGAAATGGACGGGGCAGATGCTACAAAAGAAATTCGCGAAAAATATCCCTGCACTCAGGTTATAATTCTGACCAGTTTTAAGGAGGAGGAGCTTGTTGAGAGGGCTCTCCAGGCTGGGGCAATAGGATACCTTTTAAAGAATGCCTCTGCTGATGAACTGGCATCGGCTATACGGAGCGCAAAACGCGGGCAGCCCACTCTTTCGCCGGAAGCAACGCAAATATTAATTAAGGCTTCAAGCCGAAGCCATGAAACCGGGCATGATTTGACTGCCAGAGAAAAAGAGGTATTAAAAATGATGGTAGATGGACTAAGCAATCCGGAAATAGCAGACAGGTTGATAGTCAGCAGGTCTACGGTCAAATTCCATGTAAGCAGCATACTGTCAAAATTAGGTGTAGCAAGCAGGACTGAAGCTGTGTCTGTTTCTATACGAAACAAACTGGTGTGAGGTGTGTCACGGGGACAGGTACACTGACACAACTATTCTCCTCACCTGCTTGAACCGGAAACCTCCTATATATTTTGCAATAAACATTTTGCATTCAATTTTTATATTGCAAAATATATACATTGATTCATATGTTGCGAAAAATTCAGTTTTTAACCTTAGAATGCAGACGTTTAACTGCATTTGCTTATGTAAAATCTTTTTCGCAACATATATAAACGCATTATAAAAAGTATCTCAATATAAAACGACCTGGCCATATGACCAGGTAGCAAACTGGCCATCCGGCCGTTGAAAATCCACCCATGTGCAGGAAGAATAATAGAGGGATTTTTTATATAATCGAATTAGTAATGTCAAAGCTATACACTTAGAATTTTTATGGAGAATCTTAGTAATTTAGCTGAATTTCGAGGTGATACAAATGCGTATTTTATTGGCAGATGATCAGAAGGAAGTTCGTTCAA
>JAEZNF010000350.1 GCA_023441845.1 Bacillota bacterium
AACTTAAGTCATGGCATATTAAAAGCGGACTCCCTCTGAAGCGGTTTTGGAATACAAGTGGTCTCCAATATAAAAATCTGGATATTAAGAGCAGATTACCTGAAATGACTGAGGAAGAGCAATTGGCTCTTCTTACCACCGACGGAATGCTTGTCAAAAGGCCTATACTGATTAATGACAATGTCGTTCTCGTTGGTTTCAGGGAAGATGAATGGGAGAAGTTTATTTAGCATTAAATCTATATCAATCGTAATATTTCATGTTGGCAAAAATATAATATTTAGTAGAAATGTATTATTTATGGTTGAATATGTGAAAACTTCAGTCATGCTTATATTCAGGAAAAGATTTTTATTGTTAACAGCAGGTACAGGTACTTTAATAATAATCCTTTTCGCAATAGTATTTTTTATGCTCAACAGCTATACCGCAACTACTGCAAACATTTTATCAGGAGAGCAAATAAAGCCAATTCCTCTTGCACAAAATGGATTGGAGCCAGAAACACCACAAGATTTTAACGATCCGCCATTTTATATTCCGCCTATGCCGTCAAAAATAGTTCCAATAGATGAAGTAATCGCAAAAGGACAGGAAATTCCGCTGGATTTTATTTATAACGACCCGAATTGGAAGCGTAAATCATATAAGGAGTACTGGCACAGTAAATATCAGCGTTGGAGCTATGTACCCATTAGGCTTCACTATTCCATGCACCGATTATTTACCACGTATCCTACAGCATCAGTTTACTACGACTTTATACATGATTTGGGAATAGCGGAAGAAAGCAAAAAATTCAAATGATACTTGCCAAAGCCGCCTAAAGACAAGCAACAGAAAGTAAACCCATATCAAAAGATAGAAACGGTAGTAATGCTAACTGATGTTAAGAAAATAATTACATACGGAAATCAAGTAGTTCTAATCGGAAAACCGAGACGTACGGGGCTGCAGGCATTGGTTATACCTGTCGATTCCTTAAAATCTGCCAATGCTGATGAAAACATGCTTTTTCAGCTTGTAACATCCGAAGGCGATGAAATTGACTATAGTGTTATAGATTTGGTTTAATTTAATGCAAGCAAATAAATGGCATTTTACGTTGTCAGCTGACACTGCCACAAATGTTAAATATTCAGTACTACAATGTATTCCGGCATTTTAGCTGTGATATGCTGATTTTTTGTTTGCTAAGAAAATTACATGGATTATATATGCACTGTAACGCTCATAATAGACGTAACAACTATCTTTTGGTTTTACTTTATCCAGAAACAATTGACCTTCCTTGCCGGGCGCACATAAAAAACGAAAGACTTATCTTTTTACGACAAGCCTTTCGTTTGGTGGAGATAGAGGGACTTGAACCCTCGACTTCAACACTGCCAGTGTTGCACTCTCCCACTGAGTTATACCCCCAAATTCCCCTATTTTAAGGACCTTATTCAATATTAAGCACTGTACTTAACGCTAAAATAATTCCATGCATTTATTAATATACCACTAACCCTATGCTTTGTTCAATACCCAAGAAGAAATTTCTATATTAATCTACAAAAATATTTTCCGTGCTATAGTCAACAAGGACAGCTCTTCCGTCACTTTCAACAAATTTTACTATATTGGCCATCATACTGTCGGTATGCGAAGCCTCGTTTGAAACACATGCAACACCGATAACCGCATTTTTCCAGATATCATTGAGTTCAACCTCTGCGACAGACGCATTAAAGCGTGATTTTAACCTTTCAATTATGCTCTTTATTATATGCCTCTTTTCCTTTAATGAAAACACCTGATCTATTGATAATACTATTTTGCACACACCTATTACCATATTTACCTCCATATCCTGTATATATATTATAGAAAATAATGTTTTCATTATAACACAAATATCAGGTGTAGAAATTACTTTTAAATATTGTTATAATAATTCTAAGTAATCTTTTCCTCAATTATCATAATCTATTCACAGGAGATATTTAGAATGCCAAAAATACTAGTCATTGATGATGAAAGATCAATTTTGGACAATCTTACCTTCGTCCTTGAATTGGACAACTATGAAGTAATTACCGCAACTAACGGAGAAGAAGGAATCAGCCTGTTTAAAGAAAATATGGACAGTATTGATACCGTAGTTACCGACATGAAGATGCCTAAAATGTCAGGGCTCGATGTTTTAAGAGAAATTAAAGCTATGATGCCGGAAATGAGCATTATAATCCTTACAGGGCACGGCGATATGGAAAACGCAATCCGAACAATGAAAGAGGGTGCCTATGAATATCTAAAAAAGCCTATTAATGTCGATGACCTGACCATTGCAATCAATAATGCCATAGATAAAAAGAATCTCCTTTTGGAAAACTCCAAGATACATTCTGCACTTCTTGAGCAGAATAAATATCTCCAGGGTTTGCATGATTCAGCTGAAAAAATCCTTTTGAACCTGCTGCCGAAAAAGTTCCCTGATATTTCGGACCTCCGCTTTTCGGTTGAGTATAAAACGTCAGATGCCGTCGGCGGAGACATGTATGATATCTGTGACATAGGCGATTACATATGCTTTTATGTCTTTGACGTTTCAGACCACGGTATACTTGCTGCAGTTGTAACTATTATTTTAAAGAGTTTTCTTCAAAACATAGAATACAATTACAGGCAAGGTATAAATAAAAGAAGATTCCCTGAAATTGTAGCCGATTTAAACAATGAAGTATTGATCAACACTGCACAAAATGTTTTTGCAACGTTGTTTCTGGGATTTCTGGATAAAAAGACCAAGGTACTTTATTACGTTTCTGCCGGTCACATTACCCAATACATTGCAGGTTATGACGGGATTGTCCAGATGCCTTCCACAGGCACGGTTTTAGGGGCCTTTGAGGACATTGTATATAAATGCAGTGTCCACCCTTTAAACAAAGGCGATAAAATCCTCCTGTTTTCTGACGGGGTACTCGAAGTTTCGAGGGGTGATAAAATTTTCGGTTATGAAAATGTGGAAGCCATTTTAAACTATAACAAAAACAACTCAATAGCCGATGTGACAAAAGATATTGTAAAAGCAGCTTCCGAATTCTCGGACAGTGGTTTTTTCGATGACGTTACAATCCTTGGCATAGAAATATTATAAATCTTTTGGATTACAAAATTCATTTTTATCGATTTAATGTTTTGGAGGTTAATTATGAAAAACAACCAAAACTATAGTCCGTCAGCCCCTGATAATTTACTGTTAAGTGTCCTTAAAAGCTCCACCAAATATGCCATAATTGCTACTGATTTAGATAATAAGATAGTTTTATGGAATAAAGGTGCAGAAATTATATACGGCTATAGTTCCGAAGAAATGGTTAATAAGCATACTCTTTTGAATCTTCATAAAAAAGTTGCTGTCGATAATGAAATACTGATCCTGTCGGAAAAGACCTTCAAATCCGATATTTTTGATCAGGAGCTGGCTGCGGTGCGAAAAGACGGTACTGTTCTGCCCGTATCTGTCACCGTTACACCTCGCATCAACGATATTAATGAACCGGAAGGATTTCTGATCATAGTCCGGGACATTACAAACATAAGGCTTAAAGAAAAGTTCAGGGATATTCTTATTGAAATAGCCCATCTTGTCAATTTGTCTGCAAATATCAACGATATGTGCAATAATATAATACATACCATCAGTACCTTTCTGGATATCCCCGTTGTATTCATATGCCTGCTTGATAAAATAAGCAAGAACTTTAATATCGGTCAGCAAATCGGTCTTTCCTGCGATTCCTGCAGGCATTACTGTTCATATACTTATGATGACAGGGATGTATACGCCAATATGTTTGACTGCTTTTTAAGCT
>JAEZNF010000359.1 GCA_023441845.1 Bacillota bacterium
CCTCTGTACCCCATTTTGAAACGTATTGAAAGGTACCGACACGTATATGACTGGCAGCCACACGGGTCAGAATTGCACCCGGCAGGGGAGTTTCACGGATCACTGTCTCACCGGTTGTCACTACCGCCAGGCTGCGGGTAGTTGGAATGCCAAGGGCGTTCATTGCTTCACTGATAATATATTCACGCAGCATGGGTCCGAGTGCCGCCCGGCCATCGCCGCCCCTGGAGTATGGCGTTCTACCCGAACCCTTGAGCTGTATGTCAAACCGTTCCCCTGAAGGGGTGATTTGTTCACCGATCAACAGAGCCCGTCCATCCCCTAACATAGTAAAGTACCCAAACTGATGGCCTGCATAAGCTTGAGCAAGAGGCACAGCGTTTTCGGGAACCCGGTTGCCGGCAAACACCGCTGTGCCATCTTCGTTTTCAAGTTCCGGGATATCCAGCCCCAGGGATTTTGCCAGGGATTGATTGAGAATAACTAACTCCGGCGAACGTACAGGGGTAGGCCTTAGTCTGGTAAAAAACGATTCCGGCAAGCGTTCATAACTGTTGTCAAAGTTCCATCCTGTTTTTATTATAGTTTTTTCCTCTATCATTATATCTCCTTCTTTCGCATCCTTATGTTGAACTTTTCAATTCTATATTTTTATATTATCCTTGTAGACCACATTTTATTAACTACTGACAAAGGTACCGAACAATACGAAATTATACTATCAAGAGGAGTGTCTACATATCTAAATATCTAAATACCCCTTATAATAAATGTTTGATGTTTATACTAAGTTATGATATAATAAAAATGGACACGTCTTTTTGATTCTCCTTATTAAGGCTTATAGTACTAAAAATAAACTTCTGTAGGTGATAACAATGAGGAAAATACTTACAAAGATTGATGATTGCATCCCTGGAATGGAAATAGCTGAAACAATATACAATGACTATGGGGTTGCTATCCTTTCTGAAAAGACAATTCTAGACACACATCTTATAAAAAAATTGCAAAATTTAAATATTGATAAAATTAAAATTTTCGAACAATTTATACCGCCTAATGATTCCGAATTGTTTAGAATCCAGCATAACGCCAACGTTGATATGGTAAAAAATATATTCCTCGATATTACCTTAGGAGAGAAAATTAGTACAGAGGCTGTAAGCAGTGTTTCAAAATCTGTAATAAATAGAATTGACGAAAATAGAGACATTGTGGGTTGTATTAATTCCATTCGAAATGTTGATGAGTATACTTACAGTCATAGTGTTAATGTATCGTTATTGTGCATGCTTATAGGTAAGTGGCTTAAATTCGATGTAAAAAAAATCAGTCAGTTGGTAGAAGCAGGATTGCTTCATGATGTCGGAAAAAGCAAGATACCGGCAGCAATACTTAATAAACCCGGAAAGCTTTCTAAAGAAGAATTTGATGAAATTAAACATCATCCCGTTATTGGGTACAGGCTTTTAGAAGAGGACAAACTCTTTGATGAGGATGTTTGCAAAGGTGTATTAATGCATCATGAAAGAGAGGACGGTTCGGGATATCCTATAGGGCTAAAGGGCAATCAAATTCATCAGTTTGCGAAAATAATAGCAGTAGCTGATATTTATGATGCAATGACTTCAACTAGAATTTATAGAGAGAAAGAATCACCGTTTAAAGTTTTTGAGCTTATGGAAGATCATGCTTTTGGTTTTTTGGATACAATTGTTGTAAGAACTTTTCTTAATAATATTGCTGCATACTATTTAGGAGATTTTGTTATGTTAAATACAGGGGAGAAAGCAGAAATAATTTATATAAATTCCAGACATGTTTCTCAGCCTGTAGTTAGATCGGGAGAAAAGTACATTGATCTTAGTATAGAAAAAAGTGCAAGTATTGTAGAGCTGCTGTAGCATTCAGGGAAAAGTACCATTTTTAAAAAACTCAACCAAGTTATGCAGGGCTGAAACTGTTCTTTATAAGTAACTTTTTAAGTGACCGCAAAATAAAAATATAATTTCAATAAAAAATATTTGTAACATTACCTATGAAGTATTAAATTCTATTAAATTATGAGGATAGTAGACTATATTGAACGCGCTAAAGAATTTTCATAAAGCGTTGCGCGTTCAATGGATCAAGGTATATGATTTCGCGAAAAAATAGAATTAGAAATGTAAAATGTTTTTCGTAAAACATATAGCTATCCTTTTTAAGAGCAGTTCCCCTTCTTCAGTCAAAGAAATTTGTCTTCCTTTTTTCTTTATTAATTTAACTTCATAATATTCTTCAAGCTGTTTTATATGCTGTGTTACTGCTGGCTGCGTAAGGTTAAGCATTTCTGCTGCCCTGGTATAGCTTCTTAATTTTGCAACGTTGATAAAAGTCGTGAGCTTTGAATCAATCATGCTCTTCATCTCCCCCGAAAATATACCGATCACAATTTATTGTATAACAACTAAAAGTTTTTAGAAAGGCATCCATAAGTTTTTATTATGAATTTATAACAAATCATAATTTGTTTTTATGCTTTATTCATAATAAAATATTAAGTAACAGTAACAGATGGGAGAGATAATGATGACTTGGCTTAGAAAAAACACTTCAGGTATATTGCTGTCTTTTGTACTTGCGTTGGTAGCAGCATGGCTTGGAAATAGATTTCCGATTATAGGAGGTCCCGTTTTCGGCATTGTTATTGGAATAATTATAAATAATACTGCCGGTAAACCGGCGTGGGCAGAAAATGGAATAAAATTTACATCCAAGAAAATCCTCCAATGGGCAATCATAGTATTAGGCGGCGGTCTTAGCCTTACACAAGTATGGAAAACAGGGATTCAATCTCTATCCGTTATGCTGATTACATTGTCTTGTGCTTTTATATCTGCATACGTGCTTGGAAGACTTATGAAAATTCCATTTAAGCTGACCAGTTTAATAGGTGTAGGTACTGCAATATGCGGGGGATCGGCTATAGCTGCAGTATCTCCCATTATCGAAGCAGAAGAAGCGGAAGTTGCTTATTCCATATCAACAATTTTCTTTTTCAACATTATCGCTGTTTTGATTTTCCCACCACTTGGACATTTGCTTGGATTTTCCGATACTGCATTCGGTTTATGGGCTGGTACAGCGGTAAATGACACTTCCTCAGTAGTTGCTGCCGGCTATGCTTTCAGCAGTCAGGCAGGAGCTTATGCAACTATCGTAAAATTAACCCGTACGACAATGATAATTCCTATATCAATGATTTTTGCTTTTGCCTATGCATATAGAAGAAAAAAGTCAGCTAAAACCGGAAGTTCTATAAACTATAGCTTCAAAAGAATTTTCCCATGGTTTATCTTAGGCTTTCTGGCAGCTTCCTTGTTAAATACCCTTGGAGTATTCAATGAAGGCGCTATCTCAATTCTGTCAGCTACGGGCAAGTTCCTTATAGTGATGGCCTTGACTGCGGTTGGACTGAGTGCAGATGTAAGGAAAATGATAAAAACAGGTTTAAAGCCACTTCTTCTTGGTCTGATAGTATGGGTTACAGTTGCAGTGGTAAGTATTGGAGTACAATTTATTACAGGTCAGGTTTAAGAATATGTTTGAAAAAGCCTGGACCATTTTGCGGCTTTATTCCAATTCATTGAAGACACCCCTCTACTTAAAGTTTTATAATTTGCTATATAATTAACCCCCTTTACTATCGTTACAAATTATAAGAGGGCGGCTTTTGCCACCCTCCGATAACTCTGTAACATGTAGAGGGGTTCTCTACCTGCTAACTCCCATTCCGCATCCTGATCCAGCACAACTGCCACTTCTCATTCCTGCTCCACAGCCCATGCCTTTACCCATACCTTTGCCCATTCCTTTGCCCTGACCAAAGCCCGCCCCGCAATTTTTGCCGATTCCAGCGTTTCCGGTACCGTCACAGGTTGCCTGGTTTGTTTTAATCCTATTATAGATTTCGTCCGCTTGCTGCTGTGTAAGACTTCCATCCTTTACCCTCTGGTCTAAAACAGCTTTTTTCTGTTCAAGCATTTGTGCTTTGAATTCGTCAAGCTTCCCTGCTGGACGTCATGATGCCCAAAAAGGACGGCTTTGAGGTTTGCCGGGAAATACGTAAAACTTCCAATGTTCCTATTATTATGGTTACTGCAAAAGTGGAAGACGCCGACTGTATCATAGGGTTGGATATTGGAGCCGATGACTATATTGTAAAGCCCTTCAGCCCTGGTGAAGTTATGGCACGCATACGCGCAGTATTAAGACGTATTGATATTTCAGAGGAGGATAAGAAGGATTTAATCCGCTATCCCGGACTTGAGATCAATATTTCCGATTATTAGGTTAAAATTGACAGGCGAGTGGTCAGCCTTATCAGGAAAGAAATTGAAATACTCTGGCTTTTAGCTCCAACCCCGGCAAGGTTTTCTCACGGGACAACCTTTTAAACAGTGTTTGGGGTTATGAGTATTTTGGTGATGCCCGCACTGTTGATACCCATATAAAAAGGCTAAGGGCAAAAATTGATATCCCTGAGTCCTTCAATTGGGATATAAAGACCATTTGGGGAGTAGGGTATAAATTTGAGGTTAAGTCCGAAGGACTTTAGCCATGTGCCTGTTTTTTCGGCACAAAAAATAAACGGCACGGCGAATAAATTGAGTTTTATCCCATTTCTGTAAGGGATATCTCGTTTATCCCTTACAGAAATGGTGATAAGAATGTTTAAGAAGAAGATTGCCTTTAAACTAACGATAGGTTTCGTTGTAATTGTTCTAATTTCAATGCTTACTATCGGACTGGTTTTTATACAGGTATTTCGCCAGTATGCCTTTGACAGCCACCAGAAAACCATGCTCGAAAGAGCATACCCATGTAAATCCTATATAGATTTACAGAATAATATTACTTACGAAGCATCAATTTTGTGCGTTTGACAATCTGGACTATTATAAGCGGTACTATTGATAAAAGAGCAATACTCCCGAATTGTTGGCTATTTAGAATACTTACTTCAAAGATTTTGTGCAAAGGTTTTAATAACAGTACAGCTGATAGCAATAAAGCACCTAATATCAATGCCAGGTAACTAAATGGATTGGTCCACAATGTTTTTAGGGAAAGAGGAGCATCACTTCTACAGTTCAAGCCATGAACAAGGCGAGATAAGCTTAACGTTGCGAACGCCATTGTCATACCATCTCCGTGACCGTCGTGCTTATAACCCAAATAATAAGCAATCATGGTAACAGCGGCAATGATTGCGCCTTCATAAAGCACCTGTAATCCAAAAGCCTTATCAAGGATTGGCTTTTTTGCGTCCCTAGGCTTATCTTTCATTAACTCACCGTGAGCCGGTTCAAGACCAATAGCTATGGCCGGCAAGCTGTCTGTTAAAAGATTAATAAAGAGTAAATGAACGGCTGAAAAAGGCGGCAGCAATCCCACAATTGAGGCATAAACTACTGCCAAAATGCCTGCCGTATTACCTGATAGTAAGAATCGCACCGCATTTTTAATGTTCCCATAAATGCTTCGGCCATTGTTAATAGCCTTGACAATGGTGGAGAAATTATCATCTGTTAATACCATACTTGCTGCATCTTTTGCCACTTCTGTCCCTGTAATGCCCATGGCAATCCCGATATCCGCCCGTTTGAGAGCAGGGGCATCATTGACACCGTCTCCTGTCATGCCAACCACATGACCAAGAGCTTGCCAGGCGCTAACTATACGTATCTTATGTTCCGGTGACACCCTTGCATAGACAGATATTTTCGGAACTAAAGCAACAAGCTCTTCCTCTGAAAGATGTTCTATATCCGCACCTTCCAAGGCTTGATCCCCTTCTTTTAAAATGCCGATTTGCCGTGCTATGGCAGAGGCAGTCACTTTGTGATCTCCAGTTATCATTATCGGTTTAATGCCTGCAGATAAACATTTTTCTACAGCATCTTTAGATTCAACTCTTGGCGGGTCCATCATAGCAACCAGTCCAAAGAGAATCATCTCATCTTCATTTGCAAATGTTAAGGTATCTTCCTGTACTTCTTTCCAAGCAAAGGCTAAGACACGCAAACCCTGGTTTGAGAGTTCAAAGTTCATTTTATTATACATATCTTTATCTGTCTGTGTAATAGGACGAACCCCTTCTGCTGTCTCGATATGCGTCGAACGTTTTAAGAGGACATCCATGGCGCCCTTCGTGAAAACAACTGCTTTACCGTCAATGTGGTGTAATGTGGTCATAAGCTTTCTGTCACTATCGAAGGGCAGCTCTGAAATACGCGGCGTGATTTCACGAACAATCAATTCATCTAAATGAAGACGTTCGCCAAGATCAACCAGGGCAATTTCTGTTGGGTCACCAATATTTTTTTCTTTGGTTGTAATTGCGTCACTACATAAAAGACCTGCCATCACCAGTTTATAATGAAGCTTATTCTCTTTGTCTATAGCATCAACATCAATTAACTTATTGTCTGTAAATATCTTTTGCACTGTCATTTTATTTTGAGTTAATGTCCCTGTTTTATCCGAGCAAATTATTGATATACTGCCTAAACTCTCAACAGAGTGAAGCTTTCGAATGATTGCGTTTTCTTCTGCAAGCTTTCTTGTTCCTAATGCGAGGACTATTGTAACAATTGAACTCAGTGCTTCAGGAATTGCCGCCACTGCAAGAGATATGGCAAACATGAGAGAATCCATAACAGGCGTGCCGCGATACAAACTCAGTCCAAATACTATGCCGGAAATGATGATAATCAACAGCGCAAGTTTTTTCCCGAAACTATCC
>JAEZNF010000360.1 GCA_023441845.1 Bacillota bacterium
ATATCTGTTACCACGGCACAGGTGCTGCACAATATTTTTGCAATCAAATAATTCCGGAAAAGCTAAATCTGTATAATGAGCTGCATTGGATTCTTTGGTTTCTTATGGTGTTGATATAAGAAATATATATAAAGAGAAATTATCCGGTAAAACGAAGGACAGACCTGAGTTGATTAAAATGATAAATGAGCTTCAACCTGAAGATATTATTGTAGTTGCTGATATAACCAGGATAAGCAGAAGCACTAAAGACTTGTTGGAAATTGTGGAACAGATCAAAGAAAAGGGTGCAAGCATTAAAAGTCTTAAAGATGCATGGCTTGATACTACCAATAGTAATCCTTATAATGAGTTTTTACTGACTGTAATGGCAGGGTTATCACAATTAGAAAGAGTTTAAAGCACCCGTCAGAATATACTTTATTACGCTGACTTAATAAATTATTACACAATTTATGAACTGAGACGGCTAAATACAAATTATTCTTATCTATATCTGATTTGTTATGTCTGGCAGCGCTACCTTCAACTGACTGATAACAGCTTGCTGGGAGAACTGATGTAGAAATTGAGATTGCAAACCAATGTGGTCGGTTGATTGCTAATGCTATTATTTATTATAACTCAGTATTGTTATCAAGATTACTTGAAAAATATCAACAAGACAATAATCAGAACGCAATCGAGAAGCTCCTGAAGATTTCACCTGTAGCATGGCAACATATACATTTACTCGGTCATTATATTTTGTAGTAATAAGCATCCTATTGATATTGAGGAAATAATTTCTAATTTAATTCTGGAAACAGAAAAAGTTTAAACCGTTAAAAATTTGGGAAGTTTGCTTGATAAGCTAAGACTACTAAAAAAACTAGGAACTCAAGAATAAGAATGGAGTGAATTATATGCGTTGGGATGATTTAAAGAAAACCACTCCTCATCAGTGGGTGATAATTGAAGCCGTTGATGCCCATACGGAGGGTGACAACAGGATTATAGAAGATATTCAAAGGACTGGCGCATAAGTATAAAAAGTGTGTTATTGTTGTAAGCCATCCACAAGAGCTCGCTGAGGAATCGGATGTGGTATAGAGCACAAGAGAAAAAAGACCTGCTTTTTGTCGAAGCAGAGATAGCGGCCATAAATGCCGTTATCCCTGCCAATGGCAAAAAGGCAAAGTCTTTTTTCTCTTATGCTTTTCCGCATTGCACCCATATCTTCTTTAAAAAATTTTCAGTATTTTTTTCTGCTTTAAGCCTTTACACAGGTCTTTTCCAGAGGTAGCATCGCTTGAGCTTATATAGCAAGGGTTTCCTGCTTTATGTGCGCTATTAAGAAAATATAGTATATCTACACTTTTATATCGATATTGGCTCCCTCAGTTACGCCCTTTGCCGAACTGCTTTTTGCTCCTGAAGGAGTCCCCCCTTGTGGCATTCCGGCAGGCGGAGCTCCTCCGGGAGGCGGCCCGGATGGTTTTTGTCCTCCGCTGTTAGGCTGTCCCTGAGTCTTTTGTTCTTCTTGCTGCTTTTGCAGAATCTGAGCATTTATATTTTGAATTTGCTGCTCAATTTGCTTTTTAACATTTTCATCCTCGGTATTTTTAAGCTGCTTTTCCAAGTTCGTCTTTTGCTTCTGCAACAGTTCGATTTGATTTGAACTGCCGGAACTTGAATTTGATGTGTTTAACATTTGCGAAACACTTGATGAAACAGCAGAAACGCTCATAGTCCTTCTCCTTTCATATCATGTCAAAACACCTATTTATCTTCATCAAAATTGTCATCGGAAGATTTTGAACTGGCATTTGCATATTTATTCAAAGCTTTTGAAATCAATTCATCATTTTCCTTTGTTTTCGCATCTGCCAATTCTTCAAATACTCTTGAAATTGAATCACTGCTTCCTGCAGAACCGTCAAAACTTAATAATTCGTCAGTACTACCCGTCTCTGAAAAATCAAGCAAGCTATTGTCTTCATCGTCCGATTCACTGCCCAGATAATCTGCAAGGCTGAGACTGTTGTAATTTCCGGTTGAACTGTAGTTTAAATATGCCGTCAAATCAGATACGGATGAGTTCAGTTCAAGTGTATCCGTCACGCTGTTATTTCCTGTATTGCTGTTATTTCCTGTATTGCTGTTATTACTATCCCTGGTATTATCAACAACTCTTGAAGTATTGCTTGTTATGCTGCTTACAAGATTCTTGTAGATATCACTAAGACTACCTACCGCCATGGTATCAACTCCCTCGAATTAGCTGCCGCTATATATTTTATTGAGAACCGTATTAAGTATTATGCTACATGCCTTTATCAAATCTGTTCCAAAATATATCCTCGTTTAGATAGGATTGATTTTGATAAGCCTTTATTGCTGATTCAAAAGCGCTTTTCAATGGATCTGCCTCCGTATTTGCCTGCACTTGATTTGTCTGGAACGCTGATTGCAAAGCACTCAGAATGGCTTCCTGCTGCTCCGATGTAATTGTCCCTGATGTGACAAGGTTGTCAAGTGTATTAGACATAGGATTAGAACTTTCGACCTGCTGGAACTGTGGTGGTGGAGGCATTCTAAAAGCCTTTCTGTCAGAATCAAAAGCACTTTTTATTGCACTAGCCTGATCTTTTGTAATGCTACCAGCAGAAACCAAGCTTTCCAAAGGATCTTTGAAAGTACTGGAGGCATTTGAAGCTCCCGCTTGTGTTTGAAAAACCATTTTTGAAGCTTCAAAAGCATCTTTAATTGCTTTTTCCTGGTCTGACGTTATTGTTCCGGATTCAACAAGGCTATCCAAGGGATTTTTGATTTTATCACTTGATGTGACTTTTGTTGAATCATCTACAGTTTGCAGCAATTGCTGTGAGGAATCATCACCTTTATAATGTCTTCTATGTTGTATTCTTTGTTGTCCATTATCTGAACACATCTGACTGTTGTACTGGGTATATCTTTTGTAGTAGTCTGTTGAAACATTCATTGCTTCAGCCTCCTTAAGTGCCTCCTTGCGATTAATTTTCCATTATATTTATCGGTGAATTTTAAGAAATTAAGTGTGGCAAAGGTGTGGCAAAAAACAACCCCATGCTTTATTATTTACATGAGTTTGATAATCAGTATCACTCTTCTGTTGATTGCTCAATAACTTAGGAAATACAAAGTTTGGCAGATAAGTTCCGAGGTACCCCCTTAACCTGAATAATACCATACAGATTCTGGCAAATGGGTTCCCCTGTACCTATAAACTGAACTATGCAAATATTCTTTATGAGTTATGTAAACTTAATAATTTGTTCATAATTCATTCAAATTTATTTATTACATTATAGAAGTTGATAATAAATATAAGAATTAGAATGGGCTGGTGGTGTTATGAACAATATTTTTAGACGCATTTTTTTAGGCATGCACAATAGAGTCAAACAAAAGGCTGGAATAGCTTTGCTTTCAGCAGTAATTGTATTCCTGTTACTGAATGCATTGAAGATAACCCTGTTTAATTATTATATTATACCTGTTCAAACACTTGAGACATTCAGGTACAAATTTGAAATAACACTGTTAGTATCCTTAGTGCTTTATCCTCTTATTTTCAAAATGAAATCCCGAATTGGCTTTATTGTGTTTTACATTTTGCAGACGCTTTATATACTTGTCAACATATCATATTATCTGTTTTATCACAACTATCTTCACTTTTTACAGTGGATTACATTGTTTGGCGAGGCTTTAAAGTCGGTAGGACACTCTGCAGAACCGTTAAGTATAAAAATGCTTATAGTATTAATTGATTTACCGGCATTTTTGTATTTGGTATTTAACTACTCCAAAGTTGTAAAAGTGAATTTTGAAATAAGAAAGCTCAGAAGAGTATTAACAGTGGTATCCCTTGTAATGGTAATTTTTATGGCAAATCAAAACAATGCATACGGTAGTTACATGTTAAAGAATACCAGCGAAAGGTATAAAGGGGAGTCACCTATAGTACAAAGATACGGGACCGTCGTAAATGAGGTTGTGAATATTTGCTCCAACATAAGTCAGAAGGACTTGGTAAATCAGTTGAAATACGGGAAACAGCAATCAAGTAATAGTGAGAACCAGAATAAACCTAATTTTGTTATAATTCAGGTTGAGTCGATGGACTCGAACATAATAAACAAGAAGTACAATGGAGAGTATGTTACGCCGTTTTTACATTCACTCTCCGAACAAAATGTATATTACCCCTATATGATGAGCTATCATAAGGGAGGTGGAACATCAGACAGTGAGTTTTCAACCATCAACAGTGTTGAATCTCTTGACTCATTTCCATCCCTTAAGCTTTCGGGTTACAGTTATCCTAACTCGATGATATCGGCTCTTTCAAAGTCCGGTTACACGACGATGGCATTTCATGGCAATATGGGAAGCTTTTATAACCGTGATACAGCTTTTCCTAAAATGGGGTTTGGAGAGTTTTACGATATAAATAAAATGAACCTGCACGACGTAGGCTGGGGAGCTCCTGACAGTGATGTTTTCAACTTTGCTGCAAACAAGATCGCAGATACTAAAAGTCCTTCTATATCGTATATAATTACCATGACAAGCCATGGGCCGTTTACAAATGCAAGAAATTATTACAACAATACAAGGTATGACGCTATCAAGGACGAGACTACAAGGAATTACTTCAATTCCATGACTTATGTGGATCAGTGCATAAAGGAGTTTGTGAATAAAATTGAAGAAGTTAGCCCAAACACCTATATTTTAATCTGGGGTGATCATACACCCAACATTAACACTGATACGTACAAGCAGGCATCACTGTCTGTAGAAGACAGATATTTTGAGTTTGTACCTTTTATAGCGGTTACACCTGACCACAAAGTATTAAGGGAAGATAACGTTTCGGCTTCATTTTTGGATATAAGCCCAACTGTTCTCAATGCTTCAGGAACCAGGTTTGATATTATGTCGGATGGAGTTAATTTGCTTGACGGCAATGTTATTGGCGGCACAATACCATTTAAAGGAGCGGAATTTGACAGGAAGTATTTATATGATCTGATAAGCGGCATTAAATAACATAATTATGCATCTTCAGAAACTTATACCAATCGCACCATCTTGAAACAAGGTTTTTGGCGATACAAAATCAAGCATGGCACGGTAAATAAAGGGGAAACTTCTTTATATGTTATGTAAACTTAATAATTTGTTCATAATTTTCTCATATTTATTTATTATATTAAAAAAGCTGATAATAAATAAAAGATTTAGAATGGATCGACATTCTTTACAGTAAGGAGGATTTACTTTGAATTTTTTTAAAAGAGCTATATTTGCAGTTACAAGGAAAAAAGGAAGGTCGCTTATCATGTTTGTTATATTTGCTTCGATAGCAAATATGGTATTGGCAGGACTTGCAATACAACATGCAACGGATTACGCAAGTGTTTTGGCAAGGCAAAAGCTTGGCAGCCAGTTAACACTTATGTTTGACAGGCAAGCGGCTATGCAAAAAGCACGTGAATCCGGCGAACAAAGGCCGAGAATACAGTCGGAGCCAATTACTGAGGAAATGGCTAAAACTGTTTCGGGCATTAGCCACATTACGGGTTATAACTTTGTAGTAAATGCCAACGGTGTTGCTGACGGGTTTGAACCTGTTGAGACAAGTCAGGATAATCAACAGCAAAACTTTGCAGGTAGTGATCGGATGCAAAGGTCAGGAGGGCCTTCCCAAGATGCAAGCTTTGTTATGCCCGATGTCAGCGTTACAGGAGTTTTATCATCATCACTTGTCAATGCTTTTAGCAAGGGCGAGGCGAAGATAATAGACGGAAGGGCTATAACTGCGGAGGATGCAGGGAAAAAAGTTGTTTTGATTGAAAAGAATCTGGCGGAACAGAACTCATTAAAAGTCGGAAGCAAGATAAAGGTTAAAGCGACAAGAACAGACGATACTGTTGAGTTTACTATTGCCGGTATTTACGAAACAACCAATACTGATTCTTCAAGCTTGAATCAGAATATGGGAGATTTTTCATTTACTGACTCGTACAACAGGATATATGCAGATTATACTTCGGCTGTGGCGTTAAAAGCTGAAAAAACAGATTCAGGTATTACACAGGGAGGAATTGACCAGGCTGTGTTTTTTGTAGATGACCCTCAGAATGTCGAGAAGGTTAAAGATGAGGCAAAAGCTTTGAACATAGACTGGACAAAATATACACTGGATGCCAATGAATCGGCTTACAAACAAATGATTGAACCAATAGAAAATGTTGCTTCATTCTCAATGATGGTTGTATATATTGTTGCAATTGCAGGTGCTCTGATACTGGCTTTGGTACTGATGCTGTCGGTTAAAGAAAGAATGTATGAGACAGGTGTATTGCTTTCTATGGGCGAGGGCAAATTGAAAATTATAGGTCAGTACGTGGCAGAAGCTTTGCTGATAGCAGTATTAGCATTTGGGTTATCGGCAGTCAGCGGAAAATATATAGCACAGGGAGTTGGCAATATGCTTCTGGAACGGGAAATTAAGGTTGAACAGCAAGCCGCGAAGAACTATGGTGATGGAAGAGGATTCGGTCAATTTCAGGGGGGACGTTCTGAAAAACAAAATTATAAAGCCATTGACTCTCTGAAAATAGACATTAGTGCATCAGAGGTAGGTAAAATGTCAGCAGCAGGGGTAATCATTTTGCTGGCAGGTACAATACTTCCGGCAACAACAATAATGCGATATAAGCCAAAGGCAATTTTAACTAAAGGAACTTAAGGGGGAAAATAGTATGGAAGCTGTTTTACGGTTTGAGGATGTTACTTTTGGGTATTCAAATGGTGGAAAACGTGTAGATATTCTCAAAAACTTGGATGTTTATTTTGAAAAAGGAACTTTTTACTCAATAATAGGGCCTTCGGGCTCCGGCAAAACTACTACACTTGCTTTGGCAGGAGCTCTGGATGTCCCGCAGAGCGGAAAAGTGCTTTTTGACGGGAAGGATATAAGAAAAATAGGACTTACAAAACACCGGAAAAAAAATGTTGTAATGATTTTTCAAAATTATAACCTTATTAATTATATGACCGCAATGGAAAATGTCACAATGGCTATGGAACTTTCAGGCTCATATAGGGGACAACGCAGGCAGCAGGCTATGAAGCTCTTGCAAAGTCTTGGCCTTACTGAAAGTGAAGTAAAAAGAAATGTTTTGAAGCTTTCAGGAGGACAGCAGCAAAGAGTGGCAATTGCAAGGGCACTTGCAGGAGATGCTGACATAATACTTGCTGATGAACCTACAGGAAATCTTGACATTAATACAGCTAGAGAGATTATACAGATATTCAAAGGACTGGCGCATGAGTATAAAAAGTGTGTTATTGTTGTAAGCCATTCACAAGAGGTCGCAGAGGAATCGGATGTGGCATATAAATTTGAAAACGGCAAATTAGAAAGAGTTTTTGATTTTAAATAATATGCCACTAGGTAAAAAAATCTTGTATAGTGGGTCAATGATCGATTATACAAGATTTTTTTTGCTGATCATTCCGCTTCATATCTATTAGTTGATTTTCTTGAGCAGCATAACAGCATCTGCGACATTGAGGGGAATAACGGGTACATCCGAGATATGTCTTAACTATAAGTAGCATACATTAGATAATTCCTTAGATAGCGAGGATAACGTCTTCTCCCAACTTGATGCTAGTTTTAGTTACAAGGTATATCAATCATCATAAATATAATCATTAGATTCCGAAGCCAGATAATTATTTTAAAATTAGTGTGTCATATATTTTACTATTTGTAAAATATTGCTGTAATTAAAAAATCAGTCCCATATTTTTCGTTTGAAATTATTCCACTATCTGACCATTTACCAAATCCTGCTTCCACCGCTAAAGGTCTCAAATCTCCATAAAAAGAGAATACGCCTTTTGTCCAAACTTTTTTATATCCATGTAGCTTTATAAGTCTTTTTATTTCCTTTAAGTTTTTACGGGCAATTCTATTTACATTTAAAGTATCGCCCAAAACATTAAAAAAATCATGATAGAACAATGTACTTTTGCAATAGTGAGCAAACAATATGCAAGTAACATTGCCGCAAATTTTAATATTTCCCTTTAATATAACGTTATACTTATCGCTGATTTCATATGCTTTATTAATTAAATCAATCATTGCCATCACTCTCTTTTATGATTTTTCTAGCAGGAATTCAACAAACTTAAATTATTTCCCTACGTTGGCGTAAATTGGGTCATAGATGAATCTCAGATTGCAATATAAGATTATGACCATGGTTATATTTTTTATATTAATTTTTTCCCCTAACTCTATGAAATATTCAATACTTCATTTGATTGCACCTTACAGATAGTAGTCTGAAACTGATTATACAGCCATTAAGCTGAAAAAGCTATAGCACCATTGTATGGTGAAAAAGGAACAATTATCGACCCGGTCCTGTTGCCGATGATGAAGCAACAAAGGAACTTTTGCATGCAAAGGACAAGATACTAGTTTATCATACAAAAACCTTATAGTTTACTACGTATGAAAATTGGTGAATTACCTGCTCCTACCTTTTCATAGCAGAAAAGAAAAAGGAAAAGGTAGTTGAAAAAGAAAAAACACTATGAAACTAGAGTATTAGTTTTAAGTGCTCATATTGAAACCAGGACATAATTGATTTTTGTATAAAAGTATAAACCAAATAAAGTTAATCCAGACTGCGAAACCCAATTCATAAACTATGTTTTTAGTTCTTGAACTGGGTTTCTTACGCTACAACTTATGAACAATTTGGTTTTGTACGGCTTGGAATATACTCTAACAACTTCCTTGTTATTACTGCTGTATATTTAAAACTGTATCTGCTGCCTGCATGTCAACTTTTATTTGTTCCTGTGGATTTTGAGGGTGATAATAACCCTTTTTCGTCATATAAGCAACGATTCCTTCATGCGTCTTTATAGCTGCATCAAGGTGTCTGCGAAGTACCTCCCTAACTTCAGGGGTCGTTGTTTCTGAGATTGCTACAGCATAATTTTTAACCCCTGCTTTAGCAGAAATTAAAAAGTCTGTTGCAATGACCTGTTCTGTCATATCTCCCATACCAGCCATATTTTGTAATAAGTTTCCCATAGCTTCACCTTCTTTCTACTTTTAAAAATTAATGTCAATGGTTTTTCGTACTCGCTGTCCCTTGGTTTAGAAGCTCTGATGATTGAATTAAGGTTTGAAGCTCTTTTATTTGTCCCTGAGAAATAGTAAAATCCTGTTGCATCAATGTTCTTAATTCTTCATCCTTAACTAATTCGGCCATTGTTGACGATTTTGTAGCACAAACATTTTTAAAGGTGAGTAACTCATGAAGTTCAAATGTCTCATGTGGTGCTATTCTTTTTCCTGTTACCAATTTTTACACCTCCCTATACTCTGCAAATATATTATTCTTTGCTTGAAAATTAAATTTATAAATTATTTGCTGGATTTATCAATGCACTCCTGGATGAAGTACTACCTTAATACATCCCTCGGTTTTTGTGTCAAAAACCTCGTATCCATGCTTTGCTTGATCCAACGGCAGTTTGTGGGTGATAATATCGCCCGGGTCAATCTTCTTTTCTGCAAGCATCTGGTATAAACGCGGCATATATGGGATGACGGGAGCCTGTCCCATTCTCAAATTGATGTTGCGATTCATTAAATCGCCAAGAGGGACACCATTATATCTGCCGCCATAAACACCAGTTACCTGTATCATTCCTCCTTTTCGGACTGCCTGGCTTGCAATGACAAAACTGCCTAAAGCACCGCCCTGCAGTTTTATTCCGGAAGCCAAGTATTCCATTGGAGTCATCTTACCGTCCATACCCACGGCGTCGATCACAATATCTGCTCCACCTTGAGTAATTTCTTTCAAATATTCTCCAGTGTTATCATGTTGTTCAAAATTAACTGTCTCTACGTTGTTATATTTTTTTGCATGTTCTAAACGATAATCGATATAATCTACTGCAATAACCCTTTTAGCACCCATTATCCAGCAGAATTTTTGTGCCAGCAGTCCTACCGGCCCGCATCCTAAGACAATGACGGTATCTCCGTTTTTCACCCCGGCGTTTTCAACACTCCAGAATGCAGTTGACATGGCATCTGCAAGCAGCACTAATTTTTCATCTTCTATCTCGCTGTTCTCCGGGATTTTGAAAGGAGTAAAGTTGCCATAAGGAACTCGCATATATTCGGCCTGACCGCCGGGATACCCACCAGTAGTTTCAGAGTATCCGAAGAAACCTCCCATTCCACCATGGGGATTTGAGTTATCACATTGACTTGTCAAGTCGTGCTTGCAATAAAAGCATTCACCGCAGCTAACATTAAACGGAACGATGACCCGATCCCCTTTCTTTAACTTTGTCACCTCCGGTCCCACTTCCTCAACTACTCCCATGGGTTCATGACCGATGATATAGTTTTTAGGGAGGTTGGGAATCATGTCATGGATCAGATGCAAGTCCGAACCACATATCGCAGTCGTTGTAATTTTTACGATAATATCGTCAGGTTTATGGATTGTAGGGTCTTGAACTTCTTTAACCTCTACGTTTTTTATACCTTGAAATGTTACAGCTTTCATTATTTATATTACCTCCTGGTTTTAATAGTTTGGTGTTGCAAATGAACCAAGCCTGCTAGTATCGCCAGGGAACAACTGCAAATTGGCAATTTGAAGTGCTGCCTGGGCGGACATCTTATCCAGATTAAATTGTTCCTTCGTATGGTAAGGATGGAGCCACCCCTTGTTCATCATTAGCTCTGAAACTTCAGCGTGTAAATCAATTTGAGCATCCAACATATTGCGTATCTCTGTTCTTGCTTGTGGATCTGCGATTTCTGTTAGTGCAATCGCACAATTTCTTATTCCGCTTTTTACATTCAGTAAGAAATTCAGGGCTATCGTTGAATCTACGAGACCAGGCATTCCCTCCGCGTTTTCAATTTCCAAATAGTCGTTTTTCATCGGTCCTTTTATTGCGTTAATAGGTTTCTTTTCATAGTCCATCAGTGTTTTCACCTCCAATTATTGTGGTTGAGTTTTGCTTAAAAGCCCTTGTAATACATTTACTGCTTGCATGGATTGCTGTACGTCTTTTCCAAGCAATGCTTTTAAATCCTGATCAAACACGACTCCCTGTATCAACTTTGATGTTGTCATGCAAATGGTTTTAAAGTTTAGAAGTTCATGTATTTCCATTGTTTCATGTAATGTCAAATTTTGTTGTGTCATATGTTCACCTCCAATTTTTCATATTCCGTGCATATTTTTCCCCAATGAACTGCACTTATGTATTGGTTCTCAAAACCATGAAAACATAAAGAGGCATATTTATGTCACATAAAATGAGCATACGGGGAATTTGAATAATAAAGCTTTAACTTCGCATTATATTTTATGAGAAAACAAAATGCCATCCTTAAGGGTGGTATTTTTGTTTTCAGTTAAACATCATTGCAAGTGGATTAGAATTGACCGCTGACTGTAGTTGGTGTTCATCAATATGGGGCTGTATTACATATGGAAGAGCAGATAAAAGAGCAAAAAGAAGGAATGCCGGAAGAGCAGAAGATAACACTTACGGTGAAAGAAGCGGCAAAGCTTATCGGGATTTCGGAAAAGTCGGCGTACAATAAGCTGATCCGGCTGCCGGACTTCCCTGTCGTGAAAATCCGGCAAGCGGCTTGTGATATTGAGGGAGGCATTCATAAAATGGCTGGAAAATAACAAGGGTTTTGCTTCCTGACATTTAAACCGGCTTATAGGGGGTGATTGATACGGCAAAAAGGAGAGGAAACGGAGAAGGCAGCATATGCAAGCGCAAGGACGGCCTGTGGCAGTGCCAGGTCACAGTTGGGGTTAACGGGAAAGGACAACCGATACGGAAGACTTTATACGGCAAGAGCCGTAAGGAAGTACAGGATAAGCTTAATGATGTTGTATTAAAAGCCAGCAAAAATTTATATATTGAGCCTGCGAAGATTACATTTTCCGAATGGCTTGACCGTTGGATTGAGGAATACATGAAAATGTCTTTGAAGAAGACAACATGGGAGTTGTACAATACGCTGATTGAAAAGCATATAAAGCCCTCCATCGGGTTTATTAAGCTGTGCAAGCTTCAAACGGGGCATTTGCAGAATCTGTACAGTGAGAAAATGAAGGACGGCGCGCGGGCCGATAACAAGCCGGGCGGCTTATCTCCCAAGACCGTGAGGCACATTCATACTGTGATTCACTCGTCGCTTGAGCAGGCTTTTAAAGAGCGCATTATTCCCCTCAATGTCGCCGATGCCGTTGTGCTGCCCAAGAATCCCAGAAAGGAAAT
>JAEZNF010000449.1 GCA_023441845.1 Bacillota bacterium
CCATTGAAAAGTACATTCGGGATGGGAAGATAAAGCCCGATCTGGAGGTTCCCGTAGGTGATAAACGTAGTTTCAAATATTTCAAGGAAGATACTGTGAAGAAATATGCATCGGAGTTCAAGTGGGAACTTATAACAGCAGCCAATATGAAAGACAAATTTATGGAAATGGTAATGACCATGGATATGAGCTTTTCTTACAAACCGGTTCTGTTAAAGGCCATGCTGGAACATGCAGACGAAAACGGAAGAGTACGTGTTGAAGATATCATTGACTTCTTTATAGACTTTTATGGTAACCGCAAAGATAAAGGACTTTTTGTTGAAAAGAAGTCCAGTGTATTCTGCAGAGAGGAATTTACGCGAAAGGACGTAGAGCGTAATGTTTTTGCTAATCCATTTAAGCGGTTCGAAGATATGCGGTTTATGAAACGATGCCGGGAGATTGAATTTGTTGAGTTTAACAAGCATGTGTTTAAGAAGCTTACAAAAGATGATATTGAGTGGATTAAGGTATACTGTGATGAAAAATTAGGGGAGTATTATGGGAGATATATATGACAAGCTGCGTCAATAATACGCCGCCATTCTGAGCCCCATAAATCAAAATGGCAATTACCAATATGGTCTAAAACATTATTATTTTTGCAACCAAATTTCAGTTGCAAATTGGTGAACTTATAAGTATAATATAAATGTACCAGGAAAAATTATAAGAAAGATTTAACTTAATATGAGCATACAAGACAAACTGATTGAAAGACTTTTACAAAGACCAACTAATTTTACTTTCGATGAAGCCAAAACTTTAGTTTCAAGATTTGGTTATATCCAAGATAACAGGGGGAAAGCTTCAGGATCAAGAGTGGCCTTTGTGAGCACAGAAACGAAGCATATTATAAGGCTTCATAAACCTCATCCTGGGAATGAGCTTAAAATGTATCAGATAGATGAATTAATAGAAGCTTTAAAAAGTCAGGGGCTGATTGAATAATGATGAAAAATATTATGATTTATAAGGACTTTATAGGATCAATAAACTATAGTACGGAGGATAGAATACTATTCGGAAAAATAGAATTCATTAATGATTCTATAACTTTTGAAGGTAGTAGTGTTGAAGAATTAGAAGGTGCATTTCACGAAGCGGTAGACGATTATATTGAATTGTGCTCACTAAACGGCAAAGAAACAGAAAAACCATTTAAGGGGACATTTAATGTTAGGATTGAACCCGAGTTGCATAAAATAGCAGCGAAAGAGGCCTTATTTGAAGGGATTTCACTAAACCAATTTGTTGAGGATGCAATTAGAGAAAAAGTAGTGGTTAAAAAAGAATGTAAAAGGATGGAATTTGCCTAAACAAAAGAGCCTGTGAAGAAAAGCCTGTAAAATAACCATCCTGTGATAATGATATGTTCCCTTTATGATAACAGTTTTATTTATTTTAACTGTCCACCATTAAGGGAGCATATCAGAACTGCGGTGCGTTTACATATTAAAGGGATAAGTCATGGTAATATGCTCTCAGGTTCGGATGAGTACAAAGCGGTGCTACCCGTTATTGATGTAATCATTGATCAATGGAGAGTAGGTATCTTCAACTTTCAGACGGCCAGGGACTGCAACAACCCGCTCACATAAAGGTTTCACAGGCAAGTGCGTGAATTGCACGTTGCTGTGTGAGGAAAATTTATTTTATGGAGGTTTATTATGTTCAAAGGAGTATATACCCCTGCAATCACTGTTTTTAAGAATGATGGTAGCATTGACTGGCAAGGAAACGAAAAGGTGTTGCATCATCTGATTAATAAGGGAATGGATGGGATCCTTGTTTTAGGGAGTATCGGGGAGTTTTTTAGCTTGAGTATGCAGGAGAAAAAGGAGTTTATCAGCTTTGCTATTAAGACTGTTGCAGGAAAGGTACCTCTTTTAATTGGGACAGGAGGAACCAATATGGATGAGGTTGTTGAATTGACTCAATTTGCTGAAAATAAAGGAGCCACCGCTGTTATAGCCATTTCTCCATATTACTTCAAGCTGGACGAAGCGAACATCTATCGATATTATGCGACAGTGGCAAAATGTGTGGAACTGCCTGTGCTGCTTTACAATTTCCCTGATAGAACTGCTGTGAACTTTAGTCCGGAGTTGGTTTTAAAACTGGCTCTCGATTTTAAAAACATCGTAGGCATCAAGGACACTGTGGACAACATCAGCCATACCCGGAAGCTTATCCATATTGTAAAGAGCCAGCGAATGGATTTTTCCATACTTTCCGGTTTTGATGAATATCTTGTACCAAATTTACTGGCTGGTGGAGATGGACTCATTGGGGGACTTTCCAATGTAGCTCCAGCTTTGTTTGTCGATTTGTACAATGCCTGCATGAAAAAGGACTTTGATACAGTTAAGGTGCTTCAGACAAAGGTGTGTATTTTGATGGGCCTTTATGACATATCTCAACCCTTTGTAGCATCCATAAAAACAGCTGCTTCCATTGCAGGCCTGAATACAGGATGCACCATGAGAAAGCCTGCAGAAGAGCTGGATTCCGAGCAAATAGGAAGGGTACGAGAGATTTTGAATAGTATTAATATACTGGAACATATATCCTCCGTTTAATGTCTAAAAGGGTGAATATTATTGGGGGGATACAAATATGGCGAAGATATTTCAATCACTAGCTTTCGTTTTGATTACTGGTATTTTAATAATATTAGTAGGTTGCGTGCCAGGTAATTCCCATGATAGTTTCGCTGGCTTAGGTGACAAATCGGTCAAGCACACCGGCAGCACGGTCAATAATATTGATAACAATTCTTCTGAAGTAAATGTACCCCAGATAATAGACAATCTTAAAAGTATTGAAATTGAGAATTTAAATGATGAAAATAACTCAAAAGTAACCCTTAACCTTCCTGAAGGCTGGCATGCAAAGGAATTGATTTTTAACAAGGTTCCAAGCTTTGAGTTTAATGCAGAAAAAAATAAGAAAATGAATAAAGAATATAGTTATGAGCTTTATAACTCGATGAGCACGGATAAATTCAATCTATATGGAATCAAAGGATTTGCAGGGGAGTTTTATATGCAGGCTTACTATAGAGACCAACCCGAGAGCTCTCGATTTCTAAACCATTCTCAAGTCACGGAAAGAGTATATTCAGGTGAAACTGTATTGGGTCAGGGTGAAATATTTGTTTTGGACTGTGACCTGCCGAGAGACATGAGGACTGACCAGTACTCCACCTATGACATGATATATGTCTGGATTCCAATAAAGGATGAAGCATT
>JAEZNF010000482.1 GCA_023441845.1 Bacillota bacterium
GTATGAATGTATGATATTTGCATAATGGTCACAGAACAGCGTCTCCGAAGTCGGCCTTACGCAAAGCTTTTCTGTCAGCTTTTCATCTCCTCCGTGAGTAACCCATGCCACCTCGGGAGCAAATCCCTCAACATGCTCCTTCTCTTTTAAAAGAAGGCTTTCAGGTATGAACATAGGCATATACACATTTTCATGACCTGTTTCCTTAAACCTTGAGTCCAGGTTCTTTTGAATGTTTTCCCAGATGGCGTACCCGTACGGACGGATAATCATACACCCTCTTATGCTTGAATAGTCAACCAGGTCAGCCTTTTTTATTATGTCGGTATACCATTGTGCAAAGTCCACATCCATAGATGTTATAGCTTCCACAAGTTTCTTTTCGTCTGCCATTAAATATCACTCCTTAATAAAATAATTTTGAAAATAAAAACGCCCCTTAAAAAGCTTAAGGGACGGACATATCCGCGGTACCACCCAAATTGGTTAAACCCGACTTTACAGGCTTTTAACGGTGCCTAACGCCGACAGTTTCATCAACTGTATCTCAGGGATGGGAAGAAAGCCATAGTTTAAGGGTCTCGCAGCTATAAACCCTTTCTCTTAAAAACCGGTCTTTTTTAGTCCCGTCATCAAACAACTGCAATATTCAAATTGTTATGTTTAATATAATATACCAATTTAAACATGTCAATATACTTGTTTATTTTATTTATATTGGTATATAATCTGATTGACGGTTTTAATCAATACTTTTTTGTGCGGGGTAAATCATTATGAAGGTTGGAATAGGACAGGACAGTCACAGGTTTGATTTTGAAGACAAGGAAAAAAAGCTTATACTGGGGGGGGTTGTTTTTGAAGGTCATGCTCCTTTGCAGGGCAACAGCGATGCCGATGTAATTTTGCATTCCATAACCAATGCCATTTCAGGTGTTACATGTGTCAATATACTTGGACCCATCAGCGACAATTTGTGTCTTAATCAAGGTATAAAAGACAGCAGTGTCTACCTGAATGAAGCTCTAAAGTACCTGGATGGTAAAAAAATAGTCCACCTTTCCATATCCATTGAGTGTCTCAAACCGAAAATAACCCCCAGAATTCCTGAAATACGGCAAAATCTCTCCAGGTTATTGGGTATCCCCGGTGATAGTGTCGGAATAACCGCAACTACCGGGGAAGGATTGACTCAATTCGGGCAGGGCCTTGGTATACAGGTATTCAGTTGTATTACTGTAGAGTAAGTTGTATTCATTTATTAAGATATCCAGCGTTCTGCTTGCACATAATATTTCTTCGCAGGTATATTCTTTTTTATCGTCCATAAGCTTTTGAAGGTAATCCCTGCACTTTTCAACCTTCAGGCTTATCTCTTTGATGTACATATAGTCCCTCCTCGTTTGGCCAATTACTGAATTAGTTTTTCTTAATAATTGTTAATTAATCCCTGGTATTTTCAGGAATTATATATTACCAGGAGTGGGTTACCGGATTTCTTATATTCAATTCTTAACATTAAATTATACCTGAATCAATCCTCTCACTTCTTTCCAGTCAATAAAAAGGTTGTAACTTTCAGTCTTAAACCTCAGGACACAGTATTCAGGGTCATCTGAACCTGTAAAATGATTTTTAAGTCCATCATACCACATTTCATTTTTGATTTTCGGATCAGTTACTATTTCAATAATTCCTGTCAATGTAACGTTATAATTTTCGTTGCAAAAACAAACAGAAGCACGATTACACTTTTTTATACGATTAGCCTTATTACTTCCTATACCTGTACAGAAAGTAATCCATTTAATTCCGTCAGCTTTAGCAGGGCTAATTGCTGCTGCAGTTGGATATCCGTTCAAATCTCTCAGTGCCAGTACACAATATGGCATGGTATTTGTAATAGCACCATGCATGGTATTTTTACTAACAATCTCATTTGCTTTCATTATTATATCTTGGCTCATTTTGATCTCCCCATTATATTGATAATAAATAGTCCTTACTTCGCTAAATCAAACTTTAACGCTTTACCCAACCCTTATCACCCCAATACTGATTATCAGCCGACAGTGTTTCCTCTTTTCCGGCAAACATCTGATGCATCTTTTTGGTAATAGCAAAAAGCAAGCTGACTCTTATCCCCTTACGCGCCGAATTAGTATTTCTATACCTTTTTGCCAGCTTCTTTGTTTTTTTATTAATGATATTGCGTCGTTTATCGGATAACTCATTCCAGATAACACCTTCCAATAATCCGACTCCCAACTTTTTAATATCAGAAACACCCAGCCACATCAGAGTGGTCGCAATATCTTTTTGGGCTCCACTGTTAAATATCCCGATAGCGTTTGTCAAAATTACAGCTCTTTTACCGAACATTCTGTCATCGGGTCTGTGTACCATCCAATAAACGCATAAATGGTCAAGTAAAGATTTCATCTGTGCTGTAGTTCTTAATGCATATACCGGTGAAGCAAATACGAGTAAATCGGAATCCAGTATAGCGTTCCAAATAGGCATAACATACTCTGCATGAGGGCAAAGCCGTTCACTTTTGAGAAAGCAATTTTTACAGCCACAACAAAAATGCGGTAAATCCTTTGGCAAGTAAAATTCCGTGATTTCACTGTCATCATGGAGAACCTCTAAAAAACTCTCTTTTATATGATAAGTACAGCCTTTAATTTCTGTGCCATTTATCACTGTTATTTTCATAATTTTCACCTTACATTTCATATTTCTATTTATCGATAATATTATATAAATAATCGTTAGCTCGCCTTATAAAACTTGTGCGTATTTTACAAATCGTCCAATGTATTACTAGTTTATAACCATCACTTAATACTATGCCTTTTTCCTCTAAATACCAATTCACTTCCTCACATCTCTTTTTTCATAATGGTCAATACAAATACATCGACCACATATAGAACAAATATATTGTGTATGGTTTTGTAAACAATTCTCGGGCTCCAGTAATGGTGTAATTCTTGAATTTTCGCTATAGCATTCTGGACATTTCATGTTTCAACTCCCATCATTTTATCAACTCCACAACGTAAACATGTGCGTATTTTCGCTTCCCAACCCGTTCTTCCAACATAGTATCTCTTTTCATAAGTTTAGTTCATACCCTTGTTCGTACTATATATTAG